>NZ_JBEZDO010000001.1:0-282003 GCF_040648355.1 Nonomuraea sp. NPDC049152
CGTGTGGAACGGCGGTAATGGCACGTGGGTCGTCGCCTGGGATTGCTATCACCAGTTCAACAACCTCAACCAGCTCTGGTACGTCGGACCGAACGACAACCCGACAGGCGCCATCTGGACAGAAGGAGGCCGAGTGCTCGATCCGATGTGGCAGAACATCGGCAGCAACGGCACCCCGATGCAGCTGTGGGACAACTACAACAACACCAGCCAGCAGTGGCGGCTGGACTACTACTAGGACGGACAAACTGCCGTGCAACCTGGCGAAAACGTCCTGCATGACGTCCTCGGCCTGCCCCTGCCCCTGCATCTGTAGTTCGGCGCCGCAGCCGCCGCAGGTCAGCAACCCCGCGAGCTCTCCCGGTCACCGACGAGCAGCACCGCAGGCGTACCAGGGCGAGCCAGTGCTCGCGGTACAGGCCGGCGAGCACCGCCTCGGCGTCGGGCGGCGCGGCAAGGCGCGGGAGGGTCTCACCGTTCATGTCAGGTGAACGCGCGCCGCCGCCGATCTGCTGCATCGGGAGTCTCTATCGCCGAGCCGGGGCAGTGGCTTACGTTCTCGAGATGGCCTACGACATCCTCGAGCTGATCGCGAACCCCGCGCTCGCCCTGACGCCGACCACGACGGTCCACTCCGGTGTCGTCCGGGTGGGCCACAACGCCCGCATCCAGGTGTGGCGATCGAACGAACCGGCCACGGAGTTCGGCTTCTATCCGCCCGACGTGCCGCCGCTGGCCGAGGGTGTGCCGGCGCCGCTGATCTGGGCAGAGGCCCAGGTGATGTGGTTCGTGCCCGGTACGCAGTCGTCCGGGCACTTCCCGATCGGCGTGGAGCGGATCTCCGCCACCTACACGCCCGATCCTCGTGGCGGTCCGGCGCGCTGGCTCCTGGTCAGCGGCGCGGCCCACGCGTCGGCCGGCCTCCGGCTGGCCTACCGGATCACAGTCCAGGGGCAATGAGCGGCCGGGGAGCGCGTCAATGCTCGGTGACCCCATTTATACGACGGCGAGATATTCCGCGACTCGATTATCAGCACGACATATAGGGGAGACATTCCCGCTGACCTGGCGCCGAGAATACGACCACACCCCACCGGAAGCCAGTCCGTCATTGTCCCCGGACCGGATGTCAGTCCCCACCCCCAGCCCCGGGGCTCTGCCGCGAGTCCCAGGGCGTCCGGCTTTCCGGCTCACATCGTCACATCCAGCCCCCTCGAGCGCGGCCAGCACCGCGTCGGCGATCGCCTTCCGTGACTACTTCTTGATCGTGTAGCTGTCGCCGTAGACCTTCCAGGTCAGCGGCGGGTCCAGGTCGAGGTTGCCGTTGCGGAGGAAGACCCGCTGCTCGGTGTCCACCCGGCTGGTGTCCTCGTGCGCCTCCTCGGCCTTCATCGCCTTCTTGCGGGCGTCGAGGAAGGCGTTGAGGTAGGCGACCTCGTCTCCGCCCTGCGCCGGAGGCTTGGCCTTGCGCAGCGCCGACTTCCTGATCCCGCCGAAGCTCAGGCTGTCGTCGCCGGGCCCGTGCATCACGATGGCGTCGTAGTAGATGAACTGCCCCAGCGCCCGAAGTCCGTCCTGCTTGGCCTGCTGGACGGCGGGGTTGAAGTAGACACGGTCGCGCTCGTCGTTCTGCGCCTGCTGGAAGGCCGGGTCCTTGGCGGCGGTCGCCCAGTCCTTGGTGTAGTTCGGGTCGAGGCCCTTGTGCGAGTCCGTGCCGTTGACCTTGCGCAGCGCGGGCAGGTACTTGGCCAGGATGTTTCCGGGCTTGCGCTGGGTGTGGAGCTCGACCAGGTCGAGCATGTCACCGGTGCCCGAGCAGAACCCGATGATCCCGCCGGTATAGCCCCGCTCGTCCTTGATGTCCTCGATGTACTTGTACTGGGCCTTCCAGTCGAGGGAGGAGTTCTCGGCGCTGGACACCAGCTGCATGGCGATGTCCTTCTTGTGCGGGTCGGTGAGATCGACCGCGGTGCGTGCTTGCCCTGTGCCTGTCAGGGCGAGGGCGGGGGCGAGGGCCAGGAGTGAGACGAGGGTGGTGCGTAACCAGTTCCGCACAGTGCCTCCCGAGTATTCATTAGGAAAGATTCCTAACGAACCTTACGCTCAGGAGTAAACGTTTGTGGCTGAAGTTGCGAAAGTTGCGGGCACCACCCCGCTGCAGTGGCTGCTGCGAGCCCGGCGAAACGGTGCGGGGCGGCCGACGTCCGGCTGATCCGCTCCCGAGCCGAAAGGGCGGCGCGACCTGGCTGAACGTGCGCACTGAGGTGGGCGGGCCTGAGTGCCCGCCCACCTCAGGACAGGAAGAGTTCGATGACGGGCACCGGCGTGGCGGGGGGCCGCACCGGCAGTTGAAGGGTGAGGGTGCCGGGCGGCTGCCCGCCCATCCGGGTGTTGTGGGCGGTCTGGCGCGGGTCCGTCGTGACCTGCCTGATCTCCGAGGCGTCGTTGAGCAGTTGGGCGTAGCGGACCTTGCCCGCCAGGCCAGGCAGATGGACGTGGCGCAGCGGCCAGCTGAACAGATGCAGGTAGAGCCGGTCACCGTTCTGGGTGAGGCGGCAGTCGGGCGGGGCGGTGAACTCCGCCGGCCCGCACCCGCGGATCGCGCGCTCGTGCAGGTCCATCCAGGACCCGATCTCCGCCAGCACGGCCGCCGCGTGGGGGTCGATCTCCCCGCGCCCGTTGGGGCCGACGTTGAGCAGCAGGTTGCCGCCCTTGGACACCCCATCGACGAGCATCCTGATCAGCAGGTCAGCGCTCTTGTAGTCGAGGTTGTCCCGGTCGTAACCCCAGCTGCCGTTCAGTGTCTGGCACGCCTCCCAGAGCTCGGCGAGAGGCCCCGACGGCTGGTACTGCTCGGGCGTGACGAAGTCGCCGGGGATGCCCAGCCTGTCGTTCACCAGGATGCCCGGCTGCAACTCGCGCACCATCGCGAGCAGTTCCTTCGAACCCCAGTCCTCGGGGCCCTTACCGCCCCACCACTCGGCGCGCGTGGAGTAGGAGAAGTCGAAGAACAGGTAGTCGATCGTGCCGTAACGGGTGAGCAACTCCCTGACCTGGCCGTGCAGGTAGCGCCGGTATTCGGCGATGTCCCCGGCGGGGACGGACTCGCAGTCGCGCTGCGGATGGGTCCCGTCCACGGGGAAGGCGGGGTGGTGCCAGTCGATCAGCGAGTGGTAGAACCCGACCTTGAGCCCTTCGGCGCGGCAAGCCTCGGCGAAGGGCTCGACCAGGTCGCGCTTGTAGGGGGTGTTCGTCACCTTGTAGTCGGTCAGATCGCTGTCCCACAGGCAGAAGCCGTCGTGGTGCTTGGTCGTCAGCACGACGTAGCGCATGCCCGCGGCCTTGGCGGTCCTGGCCCAGGCGGCAGGGTCGTAACGGTCGGGATCGAAGTGGTCGAAGTACGGCTGGTACTGGTCGTCGGTCATCCGCTCGCGCGTCTTGACCCACTCGTGCCGGGCGGCCAGCGAGTACAGGCCCCAGTGCACGAACATGCCAAAACGATCAGTGGTGAACCAGGTCATGAAGAATCATCCCTTGAGGGCGCCGGACGACAGCCCGTGCACGAAGGAGCGCTGAAAGAACAGAAAGACGATCACCGAGGGCAGCAGCGCGAGCAACGACGCCGCCATCACCACGCCGGGCGTGACGATCGGGTCGATCCGCAGGGTCCGCAGGGCCAAAGGCAGGGTGTAGGTCGAGGAGTCGCTGGCCACCAGCATCGGCAGCAGGTACTGGTCCCAGATCATGGTGAAGCCGAAGACCCCGATGACGCCCAGGGCCGGTCTGCACATCGGCAGGATGATCTGGGCGAAGATCCGGAACTCGCCGGCCCCGTCGATGCGTGCCGCCTCCTCGAGTTCGCGCGGCACGTCCTTCATGAACTCCGTCATGACCAGGATGGAGAACGCCCAGGCGCCCAGCGGCACGATCATGCCGGCCAGGGTGCCGATGAGGTTGATGTGGAGCAGCGGCAGGTCGGACAGGATCAGCGACAGCGGGATCGCCAGGATCTCCTCCGGCAGCATGAGCGTGGCCAGGATGGCGACGAACACCAGCGTCATGAACGGGAACTTCTTGCGCGCCAGCGCGTAGGAGGCCAGCGTCGAGACCACCACCTGCAGCAGCAGTCCGAACCCCACCACGAAGAAGGAGTTCAGCAGGTATTTCAGTACGCCCTGGTCGACGGCGACCGTGAAGTTGTCCAGGGTCGGACTGGAGGGCACGACGCTCAGCTGTGTCGGGTCCGACACGTGGTTGAAGGCGCTGACCAGCAGTGCCAGCAGCGGCCCCGCGAACACCACCAGGACCAGCGCGTAGATCACCAACTTCACCAGCCGCCCTGCGGGTGTCGTGCTCTCCTTGAGGCCGAGGGCGGTCTCGCTGGCGGCGCTCATTCTCTCTCCCTTCGCCTGAGGATGGACACGACCACGGTCAGCAGCAGCGTGGCCAGGAACAGCAGGACCGCTCCTGCCGACGCGACGCCCAGCCGGTTCTGCTCCAGGCCCAGCTTGGTGATCAGGGTCATGACGACCTCTGTGGAACCGTTCGGGCCGCCGTTGGTCAGCAGGAACACCTCGGTGAAGACCCGCAGACCGCGGATCGCGGCCAGGATGAACAGGATGGAGAAGACCGACCTCAGGCCGGGCAGGGTCACGTGCATCAGCCTGCGCGCCCGCGAGGCGCCGTCGACGGTCGCGGCCTCGTACAGGTCCCTGTTCACGCCCGCCAGCCCGGCCAGAAAGATCATCATGTCGTACGGCGCGCCGCGCCAGATGCCGGTCACGATGACCGAGGCCATCGAGGTGTGGGGGTCGTTGATGAACCCGGACGGGCCGAGCCCCACCAGGCCGATGAGGGAGTTCAGCATGCCGTCGCCGGTCGGGTGGTACATGATCCGCCACAGCTCGGCGACGACCGCCATCGGCACGACGACCGGCAGGAAGGCGGCGGAGCGGATGAAGCTCAGCCGGTGGCTCTGTCCCTCCATCAGCAGCGCCAGGATCAGGCCGAGCAGCATCGAACCGGCCGTCTGGCACAGCGCCAGCAGCACGGTGTGCCAGGCGGCCTGCTGGAAGCCGTCAGAGGCGACGACCTTGGCGTAGTTGTCCCCGCCCACCCACTGGTTGCCCAGGAACGGCTGCACGTTCTGGAAGGACATCACCAGGGCGTTGCCCATCGGGACGAACTTGAAGTACAGGAACAGGATGAGCGCGGGCGCCAGGAACAACCACGGCACCCACCAGCGCCCGCCCCGCCCGGAGAACCTGGACGGGGTCGGATCAGGAGAGCCGGTGTCGACCGGCTTCAGCTGCGTGACAGTCACGACGCGGCAACGCCCTGCTCCGCCAGGATCTCGGCGAGCCTGGTGTCGAGCTTCCGCAGCTCCGCCTTCAGATCCAGGCTGCAGTCCGCGACCAGGGCGTTGACGGTCTCCGCCGTGGTCTGCCGCACCGGCGTCCAGTTGGGGATCGACGGGGCGTAGTGGCCGGAGGCCTGGTAGATCTCGGCGAAGGTCTTCCAGCGGGGATCGGGGCGCACCTGGCTGATGTCGACGGACTTGTTGACGGGCAGCTGGACGATGTAGGCGGTGTCGCCCTCCATGCCGACCTTCTGTCCGTCCGCCGAGGTCGCGAAGGCGGCGAAGGCGTCCTGAGCGGCGTTGTTCGGTGAGCCGGCCATCAGGTAGATCGCGCCGCCCTCGGCGAGCACGTCGGCGTTCTTGGCGCCCTTGGGCATGGCCACGACCTCGTACTTGTCCTTGCCGAGCGACTTGTCGTAACGGGGAAGCAGGTAGGGACCGACGACGTACATGCCGGTCTTGCCCGCTTCGAACGTCTCGTTGGTCGGCGGGGTGTCCATGGTGACGGCGCCCGGCTGGATGACCTTGTCCTTGCAGGCGAGGTCGCGGAACCACTGCATGGCCGCGGTGGACTCGGCGGTGGACATCGCCGGCTTGAACCTGCCGCCACCCGCGTCGGCGACGAAGTCCCCGCCGGCGGCCCAGAGGAAGTTGGAGAAGTACCACGACGCGTAGCCGCGCTTGGTCGAAAGCGGCGCCGCCAGCCCGTAGGTGTCGTCCTTGCCGTTGCCGTCGGGGTCCTTCTCGGTGAACGCCTTGGCCATCGCCGTGAGGTCGGCCCAGCTCTGCGGCGCCTGCAGGCCCAGCTTCTCACGCCAGTCCTTGCGGATGAGCAGGGCGGTGGCCTGGGCGGAGTACGGCACGCTGTACTGCTTGCCGTCGATGGCCTTGCCCGAAGCGAGCCCGCGCTCGGTGAGGTCCTTGGCGCTGGCGAGCTTGCCGAGGTCGATCTCCCTGAGCAGACCCTGGCTCTGCATGGTGCCCAGCTGGGTGACGTCGTTCATGACGATGTCGGGCAGGTCCTTCTGGGCGGCCCGCTGCTGCATCTTCGTCTCGAAGTCGTCGAAGATCGCCGTCACCTTGACCTTGTATCCCGTCGCCTTCTCGAACGCGGCCGCCAGCCTGACCGTGCCCTGTTCACCGGGCCCGCCGGGCGTGGTCCTGGTCCAGAGCTCGAGCGGAGCCTTGGCGTCCTGCTCGACGTTCGTTCCCGCTGCGCCTGACGAACATCCGGACAGCACCATCATGGAAGCCAGAATCCATCGCGTTCTGTGTGTGGAAACTGTTCGCATATGTGGACGACTCCCTCTTCTTGGACGGCGTTTTCCGGACGGTAACGGTGCGTGCGTTCACAGGTCAATGCTCCGATGACTAGAAGCTCACTATTGATACCGATCGATTGTGCGACAGGATGTCTGCCCATACATCCGATGAAAATGTGATCAAGGAGTGAGAGATGACCACAGCCTTGCTGGTCATGGAGGAACGCCGCCGGGCGGATGTGTACCCGGAAGAGGTGCTCCGAGGGCTGGGTGACCTGGTCCGATGGCAGCGGCCAGCGCTGACGCGGGAGCAACTGGCGGCCGAGCCCGGCGTGCTGAACGAGGTGGAACTTCTGCTCACGGGGTGGGGGGCGCCGGTCCTCGACGCCGGCCTGCTGCGCCACGCGCCACGGCTGCGCGCGGTGCTGGTGGCCGCGGGCTCCGTGCGCCCGCTGACCACGCCGGAGTTCTGGGCACGACAGATCCCGATCGTCTCCGCCGCGTCGGCCAACGCGATCCCGGTGGCGGAGTTCACGCTGGCCCAGATCCTGCTGGCGCTCAAGCAGTTCCACCGGATCTCCCGCGAGATCAAGGAGCGGGGGCGCTATCCGGACGAGTTGCAGGTCGCCGGGGCGTACGGGTCGAGGGTGGGGTTGCTCGGCCTCGGCGAGATCGGCCGCTTGGTGGCCTCCCACCTGCGCCGCTTCGACCTCGACGTGGTCGCCACCGACCCGGTGGCCGATCCCGCGGTCGCGGCGGGACTCGGTGTGCGCCTGGTTCCGCTCGCCGAACTCTTCGACAGCTGCGAGGTCGTCAGCCTCCACGCACCGCTCGTCGAGCAGACCGAGGGGCTGGTCGACGGCGAGCTCCTGGCCAGGCTCCGCTCCGGGGCGACGCTCATCAACACCGCCAGGGGCGCTGTGGTCGACGAGCCGTCCGTCATCGGAGTCCTGCGGCGGCGACCCGACCTCACCGCGGTGCTCGACGTCACCTGGCCGGAGCCGCCGCCATCGGGATCCCCGCTGTACGGCCTGCCCAACGTGGTGCTGACGCCGCATCTGGCAGGGGCGACGGGCGCCGAACGCGCCCGGATGGGCGAACTGGTTCTGGAGGAGGTCCGCCGCCTGCTCGCGGGAGCGCCGCTCCGCCACGCCGTGGACCCCGACCTGGCGAGCCTGCGGGCGTGACGGCATGGACCCGGCGCTCAGAGAGCATCTCCGGCGGCTGGACCTCGACCTGCTCATGGCAGGGCACGCCGACCCCGTCCCCTCCGACTGGGGGCGGTCGGCACGAAGTGACGGCTACAACCGCTTCTACCTCATCCTCGACGGCGTGGGGTCGATCACTTCTGACGGGGTCGAGTACCAGCCGAGGCCCGGCCAGCTCTACTTCCTCCCGGCCGGGTCCGCCCTGGGCTTCTCCAGCTCGCGGGAGCGTCCGCTGCGCAAGTACTGGGCGCACTTCACGGCCACCGTGGGGGAACACGATCTGGCCACGCTCGTCACGCTGCCCCGCGTCGTGGAGGTGGCCGAGCTGCCTGCCGTACAGGAGATGTTCGTGAGGTTGCTGGCAGCGGGCAGAGGGCCCGCGCAGGCGACCGGACCCCTGCGGCAACGCGCGATCCTCATGGAACTGACCGCCTACCTCGTGGAGCACGCCCCCCTGGGTTCGCTGCGGCCCCTGCGCGAGGGGCCGGGGCGGATTCTTGAATACATCGACGCGCATCTGGACGAAGTGCTCACCGTCGGGCGGCTGGCGGAGGTCTTTCACTACAACCCGACGTACTTCATCGCCTACTTCGCCCAGCTCTTCGGGGTCTCCCCCAACCAGTACATCCGGCAGCTGCGGGTCGAGCGGGTCAAGCAGGCGCTGATCCACTCGGAGCTGCGGATCGAGGAGATCGCCGGGACGGTCGGCTGGGAGGCCTCCTACCTTTCGCGCGTTTTCCGGCAGGTGACGTCGCTGACGCCGACTCAGTACCGGGCCTTGCACCGAGCCTCCTGAGGATCGTCCTAGGAGTGCCCGAGTTTTGGCCATGCCCAACGGAATGCGCTTTCCATACCTTGCCGGTATGAACCGATTAGCAGCTCTTGTCACCGCGGCCGTCCTGCTGCTTCCCGCCGTCCCCGCTTTCGCGGATCGGGAAGTGCTCGTCTCGAACCTGGCCGAGCTGAACCGGGCGCTCGGCGCGGCCGTTTCCGGCGACACCATCGTGATGGCCGACGGCACCTGGCAGGACGCCGTCATCGGCCTCACCGCCCCCGGCCCCCTCACCCTCAGGGCGCAGACCCCCGGCAAGGTCCTGCTCACCGGCAGGTCCTCGCTGTCGCTGAACAGCCCCCACCTGACGGTGAGCGGCCTGACCTTCACCGGCGGCCAGGCTCCCGACGGCACCCAGTCGGTGATCACGTTCAACAGCGACCACGGCAGGGTCACCGACACCGCCGTCGTCGACTTCAACCCCGCCGAGCCGCAGACCGCCTACTACTGGATCTACTTCAAGGGCGGGCACAACCGGCTCGACCACAGCCTGCTGCGGGGCAAGAACCATCAGGAGCCGGTGGTCGGCAACGACAGAGGCCTGGCGGCCAAGTACAACGCGGTAGACCACACCCGGTTCGTCGATGTCCCCAACGTCGGCCGCAACGGCATGGAAGCGCTGCGGATCTGGGGCTACGGGCAGTGGGGTGAGCTCGGTACGCAGGAGGGCGCCTACTTCACCATCGAGCACAACCTCTTCGAGCACGTCGACGGCGACGACGAGATCATCTCGCTGAAGTCCAACCACAACACCGTCCGCTTCAACACGATCAAGCAGTCGAGCGGTGGCCTCGTGCTGCGCTACGGAAACCACAACACGGTGGAGAACAACGTCATCCTGGGTGAGCGCTACCCGGCCAGCGAGGGCATCCGGGTCAGCGGGAACAACCACACCGTGCGCGGCAACTACGTGGCCGGGGTGTCCGGCTACGGGCTCAAGGTCACCAGCGGCGAGCACATGTTCGACGAGAACAACCAGCTCGACTACCTGACGCCCGGCTTCGTGCCGCAGACGAACCCGCTCGCGCCGTACGGCTATCTCTTCCACTACGGCCAGGTGACCGACAGCGAGTTCACCGGCAACGTGTTCGTCGACAACGCCAAGAGCGACATGCACCTCGGCTGGTTCTACAAGAACCACTGGCCCGCCTACCAGATGGTGCTCCTGCCCGAGCGCAACACCTTCACCGGCAACCTCGTCCACAGGCCGAAGGGCGGGGTGGCCGTCATCACCTCCCCGCAGGAGACCGCGCCGCCGCTGGAGAAGTTCACCTTCGAGCCCAACACCTTCCGGGGCAACGTCGTCCACGGCGGCACCGTCGACGTCCACGCCCCCAACAGCTCCAAGGGCATCGTCGTCCTCCCCCGCAGCCGCCAGGCCCCTCCCCCGCCGCCCCAGACCGCCGAGTCCGGCCCCACCTGGTCACGCTGAGCCGCGAATGCCGACTCGCCATCCGGCCACCCAGCGGCCAGGACAAGGAGGAGGACTGACCGCACCCCCGGACGGCACCGGAGCGGCCAGTGGCGGCAGGGCGACGATCGCCGCGTTGCCGCCGAACCGGGGCATGGACCCCTGGGCGGGAGAATGAGACGTCGGTACTCCTGTTGTCCGTACTCCTGTGTACGTGGCCGGAACCTCGGCTCGCGTTGACATCCCGTCGGAGACCCCGTCTGGGCGGTGCAGATCCTCGATGCCCTCTCTGTGACCCACCGGCACGGGGTGGTGCACCGCGACATCAAACCGGCCAACCTCTTCCTGATCAACGACGGGCGGGTGAAGGTCTGTGACTTCGGGATCTCCCGCCTCGCCGACGCCACTAAGATCACCGCTACCGGGTCGTCCGCGGGGACTCCGCTCTACATGGCGCCCGAGCAGATCGAGGGCCATACCGTCGATGAGCGCACCGACCTGTACGCCTTCGGCTGCGCGGTCGTGCTCGCCACGGGCGCGCTGCTGCTGCTGTTTCTGCGGAAGACGGCCGGACGCTGGCTGATCGCAGCAGGTGGCGCCGGGATGACTCTGCAAGCGGTGATCGCCATCGTGTCGTACAGCGATGTGATCTCGCATATCGCGCTGGGCTTCCTCACCCTGACTGTCGTCGCGGCGGCAGCCGCCATGCTCGTGGCCGTGCTCCCGTCCACCGGCCGCTGGTGCCTTCGCCGAAGCTAGACCGCCGTCCGCTGCACACGGGTCATAGTTCGCTCGCGCGCGGAAGAACAGGGGCCTCGGACTGGACCTGGGATGCCTGTCACTTGCCCCAGCGGCGTCATCCCTCGCTCGGGCTGGGGTGATGCTACGCATGTAGGACGAGGCCGCCGGGCGGACAGGAGCGCCGACCCCGCCTGCACTCGGCGTTTAAGGTTCGCTATCCACCTCGATGCTGGCCACCGCGGTCGCCAACCCAGCCAGCGCCATGCGTGGGTTGGCCTGGATCTCGGGAAAGCGCTCCAGGGCGCGAATCTCCAGCTGGGAGAGATTGCGCGTCACCAGTGCGGGCCCGTTCACCGTCGGGTGCTTGATCAGCAGGATCGATCCGACCCGCAGGCACGCCTCCGGCACATCGGCCAGGCTGGCGACCAGCGTGGAGACAGCTTCGGCCAGCTTGCCGTCCACCTCCGCCTGCCGGACGTCCAGAGTGATCAGCTCCAGGGCCCGCTCCGCCTTGACCAGGCGCTGCACGACGTCGCGGTTCTGGATCCCTCGCCCTAACGCCGCTTTGGCCCGCCGCCAGATCGAGCCGCGCTCGATCTGGGTCACTTGGGGCGGGTCGTAGCCGAGTTCCTCCGCGAGCCGGTCGAGCGCCGCGAACACGCGGGCGGCGACCTCCTCATCGTTGGTGTCCAGATACGCCTCGACCTCCAGAGTCGCCGGCACGGACCACTCACCAACGATCAGCGGCAGGCCGCCAGCTCCTTCCACCACGTCCCCGGCAAGGACGACCGCAGCCACCGCGGCCGTGTCGAACCTCAATTCGGCCGCCCGGTCCTGGATCCATCGCAGAGCCTGGGACTCCGACAGTCCAAACCGGCCCATGAGATAGCCCTGAGCACGCTGGGCTCCGGCCCCTTCTTCGGTGGCCTGCCGCTCGGCGTAGCGTGCCAGGCCCATCTCGATTGCAGGGCGCAGGTCGGCCCTGTCGAACGGCTTGACCCACCGGCCTTATCACCGCCATCCCCGCCAACCTGGACGCCCTGTGCGGGGTTCTCGGGTACCTGGAGGAGTAGCGGTTCCTGTTCGAGGTGCGCGGGCGGCGATGTGGTCGTCCGGTCATGCCAGCAATAGCGCGGCAGGTTGCGTACCGCGCTGGCGGTCAGCTTGAGCGTCTATAGGAGCGCCCACCGGTCCGACGGGATGATGGGCACGAGCGGCTCCTGCTCCCACCCGGCGACGGGCGGGTTGGCGTCGCCGCCGGTGATGGCGCATGAGTGCCCAGCCTTCGAGGTGGCGTTGTAGATGGTGACGTATTCGCCGTTCAGGAGGTGTTGGAGCGTCGGTCGGTGCCGGGCGAGTCGTGGTGGACCTTCGTGATCTGCACCGCCGGCGCCGCGTGGGCCGGCAGCGAAGGAGCGAGTACGGCCGAAGCGGGGAGGGCGGCACTGGTCAGGGGGGTCGAACCGTCGAGATCCTTGCGTGTCAGGGATGGGAACGCTCCATGAGACGGCGGGGGGGGTGGCGCCTGGCTGGCGGCGAATCAGGCTTCTGCTACTGGTCTGATCTTTGCCTCTTGGAGTGATAGGGCAGGTGTTGTCCGGGCTTGGGGTGGTCCTAGGATCGGGCGCGAAACACCGCGCCACCTGGGGGGATCATGGCCGAGCTGGACCTGCCGACTGATGTGATCGAAGCGCGGAGGGCGTACGACGCCGCTGATGCCCGGGTGCAAGAGCTCGCCGACGCGCTGCCGTCGTCGGTCGAGGTAGTCGAGGGGCGGGCGACGTGGAACGAGCAGGCGATGGCCGACCTGTTGGAGGCGCGGGCCGAGCGGCTACGCCTGCTGGGTGTGCTCCGCGACATGCCGTGGTGGGGGACTGTCCCGTCCAAGCTGGAGGCGGAGAAGCAGCTGCGGATTGCAGCACGCGCTTGAGGCGCCGGGTAAGGGCAGGCGACCGCGGCGCGGACCATTTCGGACGGTTTTTACGATTTCGGCATGTCGTCGATGCGCGGCCCCCATGGCGCGGCCAGCTCTTCCCGGAGACCCTGTTCCTCGTCGGGAGGGAAGACTTCGTGGTGAACCCGCTCCGGCGGCTCTCCGGTGAGGTGTTCACGCCTGTGCCGCCGCCAGACGCTGATGTGCAACCGTGCCATCGTGGTCCGGGCGTAGCTGTGCGGGCTGTCCTTGCGTCTCGCCCTCGGCCAGGCGCCGCAGCCGTACCAGAGCTTCCTGGACCAGGTCGGCGGCGTCATGAGGGTTTCCGGTCAGGACGTATCCGTAGCGGAGCAGCGCGTCCGCCTGCTCGGCCACGAGTTCGTCGAAGCCGGGTTCGTCATCCACTTGTCGTGCCTTCGGTCGTCATGTCCCAGACGGCCGAAGGCACGAAGGTGTTGCATCGCTCGGCGAAATGTTTTCTCGTGATCTTCGGATGCCTCGGATGGAAGGGGCGTCGTTTCGACCTTCTCCTCAGCCCGCACGCTGTATCTCGCGGCAGGCGACGAGTGGCCTCACATCCGCAAGGCGCTCCTGCACCTCCTGAACTCCTGATGATCCCGGAAGATCCCGCCGCTGCGGCGCTAGGGTGAGCCGGTCAATGCGAGAAGAACATCGCATGACAAGATCACCTCGCCACTCCCCTCAACGGGTGGCACCGCTCCGCTCCACCCGTCAGGGGGACATGATGACCAGCCCGAAGGCCACTGTCGACGTGGTGGTCCTCACCATGAACGATCGGCCGGCGGCGTTCCAGGAGGCGATGGCTTCCCTCCTCGTCCAGCAGGACGTCGAATTGCGGGTGGTCATCGTGGGCAATGGGGTCGAGCCCGACCATGTGCCCGCCGGCGTGCGCACCGCCGTCCTGCTCGTCAACGAGGGCATCCCCCAGGGACGCAACGTCGGCGCCGCCGCCCTGGCGGGGCCGGACAGCGGCGAGTTCATCTTCTTCTTCGACAACGACGCCATCCTGCCCGCCCCCGACACCCTCGCCCGGCTCGTCGACGAAGCCCGCCGCCACCCCGAAGCCGCCTACATCCAACCCCGCATCGCCGATCCCGACACCGGCCTCACCATGCGCCGCTGGGTCCCTCGCCTGCGAGCCGGAGAGGCCACCCGGCCCGGCACCGTCACTGTCATGGCCGAAGGCGTGGTCCTCATCCGCCGGGCCGACTACGAGCAGGCCGGCGGCTGGCCCGGCCACTTCTTCCTCTTTCACGAAGGCATCGACTTGAGCTGGAGGCTTTGGGACCTCGGACACACCGGCTGGTACGCGCCCGGCATCGTCATCCACCACCCCGCCACCGATCCCGCCCGGCACGCCGACTTCTACCGCCTCGTCGCCCGCAACCGCGTCTGGCTGGCCTACCGCCGCCTGCCCGCTGCCCTGATCCCGATCTACCTGGCGACCTGGGCGGTGCTCAGCATCGTCCGGATCCGGTCCCGCGACAACCTCGCCGTCTGGTTGTTCGGACTCCGGGAAGGCATCAAGGGTGGACACGGGCAGCGCCGGCCGATGTCCTGGGCCACCGTACTGCGGCTGGCCCGCGCCGGCCGCCCTCCCATCGTTTGAACGCATCCTCCGACGTCTGACGTTGATCGACCTGGGCAACGCCCCTGCTGGTCTCCGTCGAGCCCGGCCTGTTGCCCCTCGTGAAGGCGCGTCTGGGGTGACCACGTCCACTGCCTGTTCACGAAGACCCAATGTCGTGGGCGCACAGTCCTTCGGTGTTCTCATTGCCGGGGCCTTGCCCAGCGAGGGAAGAACTCAGGTCATGAGCGTTCCAGCTGACGGTCCGGGGCGGCGAACGCTGCTGGCAGGCACCGTGTCCCTTGCCGCGGCGTCCCTTGCCGGTTGCTCGTCGGCCGAGGTGGTGAACGTGGTGAACAAGGCGGCGACCGCCTCCCCCACAGGACCGCCTCCGGGCTCGCCGAAGGCTGCTTACGAGCGGCTGATGGAGGGCAACAGGCGCTGGGTGTCCGGCGCGCTCCAGCATCCTGATCGCGATCCCACTCGCCGGGAGCTGCTGGCCACCGAGCAGCAGCCGTATGGAGTGGTGTTGTCATGTATCGATTCCCGGGTCCCGCCCGAGCTCGTCTTCGACACCGGGCTGGGTGATCTGTTCGTGATGCGTACCGGTGGCCTGGCCGTGGGGCCGATCGTCACAGGATCTGTCGAGTACGGGCCGATGACCAGCGGGACCCCGCTGATCGTCGTGCTCGGGCACCAGCGGTGCGGCGCGGTCTCCGCCGCGTACAAGGCCCTGCGGGAAGGCAAGCCGCTGCCGGGCAACCTGCAGGCGATCGAGCGGGCTCTGCGCCCGGCATACGAGCAGTCCGTACGGCAGAGCGGCGGCGACCCCGTCGAGACGATGGCCAAAGCTCAGGTGAAGCTGACAGCGGATGCGCTGCGCGGCAATCGAGACCTCGCGCCGATGGTGAGCAAGGGGAACCTGGCGGTGGTCAGCGCGTACTACTCCCTCGACACGGGCCAGGTCGAAATCCTGAACGGCGCCCCCGCCTGAGCCCTCGTTCATGAGCGCCTCGTGCGAGCGCCGCCGGTGTTCGCCGCCCACCTGCGGGTCGAGCCGGCCGGCCGCGTCGCCGTTCTGGGGTCCTCGGACGAAGCCGCCGACGCTGCCCCGCCCCGCTTCGCAGGAGCCGATCGTGACCGGCCCACCCGTGTCCGCAGGTCGGACCGACCCTCACGCCAGAGGCCGTCGTGGCGGCACGACCCCCGCGTCGCCGTGACGGTCGGCGACGCGGTACGGACCGCGGACGTCCTGCCTACACCGGGTGCTCGTCTAGTTGTACTTGTACAGCCTGGTCGCCACCTGGTGGTTGTTGTCGAACACCGAGGCGCGGTACATGCTCACGGCAAGGTCACCATGGACAGCCTTGCCGCACGTGTTCATCCCCGCCAGCTGATGGATCTCGAACCGCGCCGTAGGATCGCCGTCCAGGAAGTACTCCGCCCGTGCCTGATGACGGTCAGCGCCCGTGTCGCACGCGAAGACGACCGTCTTCTTCCCACCGAAGCACAAGCTGGCGGCGCCCTTCGTCGAGGTGCAGATCTCGGATCGGGCCCGCGCACTGGCCGGGGTCAGACGAGTGTCGGGTTTGACGGGGTGTTTGGTGACGTCGCGAACCGTCTTCCATTCGCTGACCTTGACCTGACGATCGCCTCTGTATACGGCGGCCCTGAACGTGATGGTGTTGCCGATGCGGCGGTTTCCCTTGATCTCTCCCTCGCGTGCGAGGTTGTGGATGACGTACTTCGTGCCCAGGTAGCCGTTCTGGTAGTACTCGACCGCGGGATGGAGCTTGTCCTTCCTCGTGTCCTCGATCGTGATTCCCGGCAGGGCGCTCTGGTCCAGCCCCACGCATGCCCTCGCGCCTTTGACGCGGACGCACTCGGCCTTCCCAGCGCTGCCGGTGGTGGGCACCGCGGCGGGAGCGACCACGCCGATGGGGGCGCCGACCGTGGTGGTGGGCGCCTTCGCGGCAGGGCGGGTTTCGACTTCCGCCGCGGCCCCTTCGATACTGAACGCCGCGGTCACCGTCATGACCACGGCTATGATTCTGCGATCTAACGCCACTCGTTCTCTCCAAGCTCAGCAGTCACAGGTTTCAGGGTGTGACGCACTGAATGCCGCAAAGGTTCTCAATAGAGAAATCTTGGTTGTCGCCGCCGTGGCCGGGCTTCTCACGTGAACCCTCTCCAGGTCCCCGTGTTGACCGCGGTGCGGCGGGCGATCGCCACCGCGCTGACCAAGGTCCACGGTTGGAGTGACGGGTTCGCGGTGACCGTCCGCGCGGGCGGGGTCCTGCCGTCCTTCGGCGGACGGGGACAGGGCCGCGCCGCCGTGCTCGTCGCCCACCTGCCGACCATGTGGGTCCCATCCCCTTCCTGGCCGAGCGGCTTCACTGAGAATCTCGGGACGACCATGAACCAGGAGGCCCTGTTCTCCGACTGCTCTGGGTGACGGGTGACGGGAGAACGAGATGACCGACGAGCTGTTGGTGCTTCGTTGCCAGCTCGGCGAACGAGAGGCGTTCGCCGAGCTGGTGCGGGCCTGGCATGTGCCGGTGTGGACGTATGTGCGGCGCATGCTCGACGCGGAAAGGGCCGACGACGTGACCCAGGAGGTGTGGCTGGCCGTCTTCAGGGGCCTTCCCAGGCTGAAGGAGCCCGCCAGGTTCACCCCCTGGCTGTTCACGATCGCCAGGCGGGCCGTGACCGACCGGCTGAGGGAGGAGTACGGCAGGGCGGAGACGCCCTCGGATGAGGAACCGCCCGCCGAGGACGTCGTCACCGCCGTCGTGGACCGCGCCGAGCTGGTCGCGGGGTTGTCGGCGCTGCCGGTGCTGGAGCGGGAGATCCTCGTCCTGTACTACCTGGAGGACCTTTCGCTGCGTGAGTGCGCGGAGATCTGCGCGGTCCCCTCCGGCACGGTGAAGTCCAGGCTCAGCAGGGCCCGTCGGCTGTTACGTGACCACCTCGTGGAGAAGGGATTCCAGCCATGAACGAGGAGCCTCGGATGTCGGCGGACGAACTGATGGGACGGCTCTCGCCCTCGCTGTCGCCGTGGCGGCGCGTGCTCGGCGCGGTGCCTTTGGTGTCGGGACTGGTGGGGGCGGCCTTCGTGGGGCTGCTCTGGGCGACGGAGCCCGGGCCGTTGCCCGGACGTACGCAGGCGGCCTTCGCAGTCTTCCTGGCGTTCTGCCTCGCCTGGGCCTGTTACGGCGGGTGGGCGGTCACGCGGCGGGCGCCGTTGTTCGCGCTCGACAGGGTGATCGCAGGCTGGCTCGCGCTGGCCGCCTCCACGGTGATGACCGTCGTCACGGTGACGGCGGCCGTCCAGCGGGGCACGGGTCTGCTCCTGGCCGCGGGGATCGGGGCCGCCTTCGTCGCGGTGTCGGCCGTGGTGACGGTACGCGCTCATGTCAGGCGGGCGGCGCTGCTGCGCCGCAGGCGCGAGCTGACGCGCGAGGAGGAGTGAGCCACCCGTCCTCGGGAGGCTGAGCTACGACAGGTACAGCGCGGCCAAGCCGCGGGCCGTCGCGATCAGCTTGTCCCTGAGGGCGGCGGGCTCCAGCACCTCCGCCTCCGCGCCCAGCTTCAGGAACTCGGTCTGCGCGTGGGTCAGCGACTCGATCGGGACGGTGGCGGTGACCCAGCCGTCCTCGCCCTTCACGCCGTGGGCGATCGCGTCGACGACCGCCGAGCTCATCACCTCGCCTGCCCGCCCGATGCCGGCGGGCGACAGCCGTACGACGGCGTGGCCCTGGACGAGCCGGGCGCGGAAGTCCTTCAGGTGCCCGCGCCAGTGGGCGGCCAGGTCGAACCCCTCGGGCCGGTCGAAAGTCCGCTCGGTCACCTCCATGGCGAGGATCTGGTTGACGCGGTAGGTCCGCAGATCCTCGCCGCTGCGCGCGACGAGGTACCACTTCCCCGCCTTCAGTACCAGCCCGTACGGCTCCAGCGTGCGCTCCACCTCGTACGGCTCCCGCCAGCGCCGGTAGCGGACGGCGATGACGAGCTGGTTCCATACGGCGCCGGCCAGGGCGGGCAGGTGCGGCACCTGGTCGCCGTCGTGGTACCAGCCTGGCGCGTCGAGGTGGAAGTGGTCGCGCACGTGCCGCGACCCCTCGCGCAGGTCGGGAGGCAGCGCCGCCTCGATTTTGAGCTCGGCCGCCGCGGCCAGCGCGCCGAGGCCGAGATCGGAGGCCGGTCCCGGCAGTCCCGCCAGGAACAGCGCCTGCGCCTCCTTCTCCGTCAGCCCGGTCAGCCGCGTGCGGTAGCCGTCGACGAGCCGGTAGCCGCCCTCGTGGCCCGCCTCGCCGTACAGGGGGACGCCTGCGGCGTGCAGTGCCTCGACATCGCGGTAGACGGTGCGGACGCTGACGCCGAGCTCGTCGGCGAGCTGCCGCGCGGTCATCCTGCCGCGCGTCTGGAGCAGGAGGAGGACCGAGAGGAGGCGGGAGGCTCGCATCCACTGACAATAGATGTCAGTGGGCTGTCCTTATCGTCCGGGTCATGGCTTTCATCGAGAAGAACCTGCGCTCGCTGGCCCCGATCACGCTCGGCGGCAGGCCGTACAAGCGCTATCACGTCGACCGTGAGGGGCACGAGATCGAGCCCGAGGTGGAGAAGGCCGCCTACGCGTACGCTCCGCGGCTGGCTCCCGCGCCTGCCGCCGACTCGCTCGCGGGCTGGACCGTGCCGCACAGGGGCGGCGACAGCGGCGCGTACCTGCTGGTCTACACGTGGGTGTGGGACAACGTGATCGAGATCCACACCGCGGCCGCCGGCCAGCCCGTGATCGGCTGCCCTGACGAGAACCCGGCGAACTTCGTGACCCTGGAGCGGCCGTGGATCGGCTGCGTGTGGGAGTTGCCGCCGTTGGAGCACGAGCGCAGCGCCTTCGCCCGCCACATGCTGGCGCCCGACGTCCCGGACCTCGACGCCTACCTGGCCGACGTCAGGCCGGCCGGGCTCGTGGGGCTCTGACAGGCCGGGGCCCCTTGACTCGCCTCGGCGACCTGCTGGAAGGGGAGCGTCGACCGGAGTGAACCGCTCCGCGAATCGTACTACGCTGGCGCCATGACCGACAGCAGACCCCGCGGCAGGCGGCAGGCCGAGGCGGAACGCAACGACCGGGCGCTGCTCCAGGCGGCCAGGGAGGTCCTGGCCGCCGACGGCGCCCACGCCTCCGTCGCGGCGATCGCGGCCCGCGCGGGGGTCGGGATCGGCAGCCTCTACCGGCGCTACCGCACCAAGGACGAGCTGTTCCAGCGGCTGTCCGCGCTCTCCCTCGACCATTGGAACGCGGCCGCGGAGCGGGGCCTCGCCGCCGACGACCCGTGGGAGGGGCTGGCGGCCTTCATCACCGCGTGCGTCGAGTTCGGTCAGGGGTCGCTGAGCCCGATCGCCGGCGCCATCGAGGTGACGGAAAAGATGCGGGCCAAGAGCGACAGGGGCGACGAGCTGCTCGACGCGCTCGTCGCCAGGGCCCGCGAGGCGGGCGCGCTGCGGCCAGGCGTCACCGCCGTGGACGTCTCGCTGCTCGTCGAGCAGCTCGGCACCTCACCCCTGCTCGACCAGCTTCGCAGGCAGGGCCGCGACGACCTGCTCGACGAGGCCGCCGGGGCCCGCGCGCGGCTGGTCGCCATCGCCGTGGACGGGCTGCGTGCCGTACACGCCGAGCCGCCGCCCGGCCATGCGCCGACCCGCCGGCTCTACACCGAGCGGTGGCGTCGGCGTCCCGAGCCGGCCGGCTGACCCATCAAGCGGCGTCGGCGTCCCGAGCCGACCGGCTGACCAGTGGGCCGGGACGCGAGTGGCGCGACCCGGCTAGCCTTCCTCCCGGCCCGCCGGCGGGCCCAGCGGGAAGGCGTCGAAGTGGACGACGACGCGCTCACCCTCCTCCTCGCTCTCGTAGGAGTCGAGCAGCTCGCTGACCCGCCTGCCGAGCTCGGCCAGGCTTTCCCTGCTCAGCCGCAGGTTGCGCCTGGTATGCGTGGTCGCGTCGATCCACTCGCGCGAGGCGGTCCTCGACTCCTCGACCCAGCGGGCCAGTTCGCCGTGCCGCTGGCGGACCAGGCCCGCCATGAGCACCTCGGCGGCCTCGGCCGTCTCGGGATCCTTGCGGAACCTGTCGGTGTCGGTGCTGAACCCGGCCGCGCGCCACCACCGCTCCTTGCCCCTGGCCTTCTCCGGCACCTCCACGATGAGCCCGTGCCTGGCCAGCTGTCGCAGGTGGTAGCTGGTCACGCCGGTGTTCTCCTCGATGCGCTCGGCCAGCATGGTGGCGGTCGCGGCGCCGTACTCCTCGAGCAGTTCGTACAGCCGCATCCTGACCGGATGCGTGAACGCCTTGAGCGCTTGGGCGTCCAGCTCTCTGACGGTCTTGCGTTCCACAGTGTGCAGCCTTATCTTTGCAAAGAAACCTGTGCACAACTTCCTACGCATAAAAGGATAGACCGTGGGACGCTCCTTCAGATACCTGCTCGCCTCCACCACCTCGTCGAACCTGGCCGACGGTGTGCTGCTGACCGGCGCCCCGCTGCTGGCGATCACGTTGACCCGCGACCCCACCCTGGTGTCGATGGCCGGGGTCGCCACCACGCTGCCGTGGCTGCTGCTGGCGCTGCACGCCGGTGCCATCGCCGACAGGGGCGACCGCCGCAGGATCATGGTGATCACCGCCCTCGTCCGCGCCCTCGCCCTGGCCGGTACGGCCGCCGCCGTGGCCATGGACGCGCTGAGCCTGCCGCTCCTGCTGGCCATCCTGCTGGTGGCAGGGGCGTGCGAGGTCTTCAACGACACCTCCGCGCAGAGCGTGCTGCCGATGACCGTGGACAAGGAGTCGCTCGGCAGGGCCAACGGCCGCATCGTCGCGGCGCAGACGATCGGCAACAACTTCGTGGGCGCGCCCGTGGCCGGATTCCTCGTCGCACTCGCGCCGATGGCCCTGTTCGGCGCGCCCGCGCTGCTCTACGCCGCCGCGGGGCTGTTCCTGCTCGGCATGCGCGGCGGCTACCGGCCCGCCACCGTCTCCACCGCGCCCCTGCGCAGGGACATCGCCACGGGCCTGCGCTACCTGGTGCGCAACCGCACGGTCCGCGACCTGGCCGTCGCGGCGGGCGTGATGAACATGTGCAGCTCCGCCTACCTGTCGGTCTTCGTCCTGTGGGCGGTCGGCGAAGGGTCGGCGATCGGCATGAGCGCGAGCCAGTACGGCATGGTCATGACGGTCCTGGCGGTCGGCGCCATCGCGGGCTCGCTGCTCGCCGACCGGCTCGCCCGCAGGTTCGGCGAGAGCAGGACGCTGGTCACCTTCTGGACCGTCAACAGCCTCACCCTGCTGCTGCCCGTGCTCTTCCCCACCGCCCCCTCCGTCTACGTCACCGGCGTCCTGCTCGGCGCCACCAGCGCGGCGGGCAACGTCCTGGTCGTCTCCTACCGCCAGCGGATCATCCCCGAGGAGCTGCTCGGCAGGGTCAACTCCGCCTACCGGCTCATCGGGATGGGCGGCAACCCGCTCGGCGCGGCGCTCGGCGGGCTCGTCGGCGGCGTCGCGGGCCTGCCCGTCGTCTTCGTGGGCGCGGTCGCCCTCTGCCTCATGGCCATGCCCGTCGCCGCCCGAGCCCTTGCCCGCCAGGCCGAACCTGTGGCTGTCTGAGTGGTATGGCCGAGCGCACCCGCGTACTCAAGTCAGGCGAGTCGATGAATCCCGGTGACCGGATCCTGTCGCGCACGACCGCGCAGGGCTGGAGGGAGTTCAAGCTGGAGTATCAGACCGACGGCAACCTCGTCCTCTACGACCAGGGCACGCTGCCGAGCGACAAGAACGGCAAGCCGCTGTGGGCCACCGACCACTGGATTCCCGGCGGGAAGCTCACCATGGACCGCGACCGCTCACTCGGCGTCAGGAACGCGGCGGGCGCCGTGTGGCCCGAGCCCGCCTTCCGCCACCCCGCAGGCTCCTCCCTCGTCCTGCACGACGACGGCAACCTCGTGATCTACGGTCCCGACGGCAGGCCGGTATGGTCGCCGTGCACCGGCACCGAGATCAGGCAGGCCTCCTACAACAGGATCAGAAGCTTCGAGTCCATCGAGCAGGGCTTCCCCATCCGCTCCCCCAACGGCCGGCACTCGCTTG
This sequence comes from Nonomuraea sp. NPDC049152, assembly GCF_040648355.1. Classification (NCBI taxonomy): domain Bacteria; kingdom Bacillati; phylum Actinomycetota; class Actinomycetes; order Streptosporangiales; family Streptosporangiaceae; genus Nonomuraea; species Nonomuraea sp. NPDC049152. The sequence goes on from NZ_JBEZDO010000001.1 coordinate 22,472, forward strand.
AGGTCACCGACAAGGGCGTGCTGACCCTCTTCTCCGACGGCGCGCCCCGCCGCCGCGCCAGGATGTCCTCCCCCCAGCGCGGCAGCGTCTGCCTCCTCCAGCCGGAGGGCACGCTGGTGGTCTACCGCGCGGCCCGCGACCGCAGACGCCACCTGATCTCCTTCCGATCCGGTACGGCAGGCGTGCCGGGCGCCGAACTGGTGCTGCGCGACGACGGCGAGGCGGTCCTGCTCGACCCGTCGGGGAAAGTGATCTGGGACTCGGAGTCAATGTTCTTACCGCTCTGACCTGCGCCCCTATAAACACGCATATATCTAGATCAGCCGAGGCGGCATATCCTTCGCGATCATTTGACATCATTACCCCTAGCGACGAGGGGATGACATGCGGGAGATCGGCGGGCGATACCGGCTTGGCCAGCAGGCGGGCCGTGGCGGGATGGGCGTGGTATGGCGCGCGTTCGACCAGCTTCTGCACCGTGAGGTGGCGCTGAAGGAGCTGACGTTGGTCGGCGAGGCCGAGGCGGTGCGCAGGCGCGTGCTGCGCGAGGCCAGGCTGGCGGCGCGGCTGACCCATCCGAGTATCGTCACCGTCCACGACCTCGTCGAGGAGCAGGGGCGGCTCTGGATCGTCATGGAGTACCTGGAGGGCCTGTCCCTCCACGATCTGCTCTCCCAGGTCGGCACCCTGCCGGACACGTCCGTCGCGGGCCTCGGCCGCCATCTGCTGGGTGCGCTGCGCCACGCCCACAAGTCGGGCGTGCTGCATCGCGACGTCAAACCCGCCAACGTCATGCTGACCGGCGACAGGGTCGTCCTGACCGACTTCGGCATCGCCACCGCCGAGGCCGACCTGAACTCCACCCGCTCGGGCGGCCTGCGTGGCACGCCCGCCTTCATGGCGCCCGAACGGCTCTCCGGCGGCATGGCCACCAAGCAGGGCGACATGTGGTCGTTCGGCGCGACCCTCTACAGCGCCGTCGAGGGGCGGCCGCCGTACCCGGGCAAGGACGCCGCCAGCGTGCTCGACCTGCTCCGCCAGGGCGGCTTCCCCCGGCCGCGCAGGGCGGGGATGCTGCGCCCGCTCATCGAGGGCCTGCTCCACCACGACCCCGACCGCCGTCCCTCCCCTGAACGCGCGGCGGGCATGCTCGCCGGCGTCCGCGCGCCCGGCAGCTTCCAGGAAGCCATGTGACGACCCGGCCGCGCCGGTTTCAGCAGTCGCAGGAGCAGCCGTCGCAGCAGCACCCGTCACCGCAACAGCCGCCGCAGCAGGAGCAGTCGCAGTTGCCGCAGGCTTCGCAGCCGCTGCAGTCGAGCCGCGAGCAGCAACTCTTGTGGTGTTCCTCGTCCCATTCGGGCCGGTACAGGCCGCAGGTGCAGCAGCTCAGCGTCGTGCACGCCAGCGACAGCAGCCCTCCGGGATCGGGCGGCCGCTGCGTGGTGCGTTCGGGGCTGTCCGGTTCGGCCTCGGAGAAGGCGCGGGTGACCGAGTGACCGAGCTCCTTGACGAGCAGGGCCCGCACCAGGCCGCGACGTTCCAGGTCGAGCTCGTCGACGGCGAGACTGAGGCCTAACAGGGCGTCGTCGCAGTGGCGCCTGGCGCTCGCCAGGTCCGTTCCCGTGGCGATGAGCGGGTTGTAGACGCCGCGGGCGCGGTCGCGGGACAGGTCCTCCACCGCGTCGATCAGGTGGGCCAGGCGGCCGAAGAAGCGGCCCGCCTCCTCCAGCGCCTGCGTGTTGCGGGGCTTGCCGGCCAGCACCGCCGTGTGCGCGAACGCGGCGGCCACGGCGGCCTCGGTCGGCGCCGTCAGCTCCAGCAGCGTGAGGCCAGGGACGCGCTCCAGCCTGGTCTGCTCCTCCACCGCCAGTGTGAGCGGCTCAGGATCGAAGCCGAGCGCGTCCGCCGTACGGGATCCTGCCGATGACCATCGGGCGGCGACGCGCCCGGCGGCCGCGGCGACCAGCCGCCGACGGTAGACGCCGTCACCGTCGGCGACGTGGTCGCGCACCTTGCCCGCCGCCAGGACCAGCGAGACCGACGCCGCCAGCCGTACCCCCTGGGCCTCGACGACGTCCGCGCCCTTGAACCCGCGTAGCGCGCACGCCCCCGCGCGCCTGCGCGGGGCGGCGGCGGTGGTCTGCGCCTCGGTCAGGACCGAGACCAGCAGCCCGTCGTAGTTCGTCACCAGCCTGGAGGCGTGGCCGTGCTCGTCGCGCAGGGCCAGGCACAGCCCGCACAGGTGCGCCAGCCACTGTTTGAACAGCCCACCGCACAACACATGGCGGCAAGGACGGACGATCCCAAACATTCGACCCCTTTTGGTACGGCTGGCAGACAGCCTCCCAGAAGATCGTCAGCCCTCGTCCTTGCCGCGGCGCTCGGCCTCGGCGGCGTCCATGGCCGCGGCCTCCTCGGGCGTGGGGGCGGTGCCGCCGAGATGGGCGGGCTGCCACCACACGCCGGCCGGTATCTCGGGATAGGTCCGTTGCGCCCTGTCGACCAGCTCCGACAGGTTGCCGTGCAGTCGCGTGGTCAGCTCGCCCATGTCGTCGCCGCGCTTGGGGTACATCGGCTCGCCCACCAGGATCGTGAGCGGCACGTGGCGCTGGGTGAGCTGCTTGGGCCTGCCCTTGGTCCACAGCCGCTGGCTGCCCCACAGCGCCACCGGGATCATCGGCACCTTGGTGGCCTGCGCCATGCGGATGGCGCCGTTCTTGATGTCCTTCACGGTGAAGGAGCGGCTGATCGTCGCCTCGGCGAACACGCCGACGATCTCGCCCCCCTTCAGCATACGCAGCGCGGTGGCGTAGGAGCCCGCGCCCGCGCCGCGGTCGACGGGGATGTGGTGCATGCCGCGCATGAGGGGACCCGAGATGCGGTGCTTGAAGACGTCGTCCTTCGCCATGAAGCGCACCAGCCGCTTGGACGGCAGCGCGGCCAGGCCGGCGAAGATGAAGTCGAGATAGCTGATGTGGTTGCTGACCAGCACCGCCCCGCCGGTGCGCGGAATGTGCTCGGTCCCCTCCATGTGGAAGCGGTAGTCCATGATCCGAAAGAGGGTACGCGCGGTGGCGATCACCGGCGGATACACGATCTCAGCCATGTGCAGAAGGTAACGCACTCACCGAGCGCTCAGCACAGGAGGAACGCGTCGCCCTCGGGATCGGCCATGACCACGTGGTGGCCGGCGAACACCTCCACCCGCCTGCCGCCCGCGGCTGTCAGCCGCCCGGCCGCCGCGGTGACCACGCCCGCGCCACCGGCAGCTCGCTCGGTCCGGTGTCCGCATCCGGTCATCACTCGACACCCACCGACCCTCTCGGACGTCCGACCAGGTCAGAACCATGATCTGGGGAGCGAGCCCAAGTCAGACACTCCTGGACAGACATCTGAACTCCACGTCAAGATTACGGTTAAGAGGCGCTTCGGCCCGTATCCAGGCGTAAACAGGAAAAGGGGTCAGCGTGGAACGGGCAGGAGGGTGCGCGTGAAGAAGCTCATCAACAACGCCGAGTCCGTGGTGGCCGACGCGCTGGAGGGGCTGGCCGCGGCCCACCCCGCGCTGCGGGTCGACGTGGAGGGGCGGGTCGTCTGGCGGGCGGACGCCCCCCGCGCGGGCAAGGTGGCGCTGGTCTCCGGCGGCGGCTCGGGGCACGAGCCGCTGCACGCGGGCTTCGTCGGCCACGGCATGCTCGACGCCGCGTGCCCCGGCGAGATCTTCACCTCGCCGGTGCCCGATCAGGTCATCGAGGCGACCAGGCGCGTCGACGGCGGGGCCGGCGTGCTCCACGTCATCAAGAACTACACCGGCGACGTCATGAACTTCGAGATGGCCGCCGAGCTCTGCGCGGATGAGGGCGTGACGGTGTCCAGCGTCGTCGTCGACGACGACGTGGCCGTCCAGGACTCCCTCTACACCGCGGGACGCAGGGGCACCGGCGCCACACTGTTTGTGGAGAAGATCGCGGGGGCGCTGGCGGAGAGCGGCGCCCCGCTGGCGGAGACGACCAGGGTCGCGGGGGCGGTCGTGGCACGCAGCAGATCGTTCGGCATCGCGCTCACCTCCTGCACCGTGCCCGCCGCCGGCAAGCCCACGTTCGACCTGCCCGAGACGCAGGTCGAGCTGGGCATCGGCATCCACGGCGAGCCTGGACGCTCCCGCGCCGACCTGGCCCCCGCGCGCGAACTGGCCGCCGTCGCCATGGACGCGATCCACGGCGACCTGCCGCTGGCGGGCGACCTGCTCGTCATGGTGAACGGCATGGGCGGCACCCCGCTGATCGAGCTGTACGTCGCCTTCGCCGAGATCGAGCGCTATGTCAGGGCGAAAGGCGCGCGCGTGGCCCGCTCGCTCGTCGGCAACTACGTCACGAGCCTCGACATGCAGGGCTTCTCGGTCACCGTGTGCAGGCTCGACGCCGAGCTCACGCGGCTGTGGGACGCGCCCGTGCAGACGCCCGCGCTGCGCTGGGGGCGCTGATGGACGTCGCGTTCTTCACCGCGTGGATCCAGGAGATCGTCCGCGTGCTCGCGGTCAACCGCGACGTGCTGACCAGACTCGACGCCGCCATCGGCGACGCCGACCACGGCACGAACCTCGACCGCGGCTTCACCTCGGTACGGCAGGCGATGACCGAGACCCCGCAGGAGACCCCCGGCCAGCTCCTCACCCTGGTGGGCACCACGCTGATCCGCAGGGTCGGCGGCGCGTCCGGCCCCCTGTACGGCACGCTGTTCCGCCAGCTCGGCAAGTCGTTCGGCGACGCGAGGGAGGTGTCGCTCGACGACCTGGCCGCGGCCTTCGCGGCGGGGGTCGAAGCGGTCAAGCGGCTCGGCAAGGCGGCGGAGGGCGACAAGACGATGGTCGACGCGCTGGCGCCCGCGTCCCGCGCGCTGTCGGCGGCGGCTCAGGAGCGCGTGAAGCCCGAGGACGCGCTCGAGCGGGCGGCGACGGCGGCGGCCGAGGGAGCGAAGGCGACGATTCCCCTGCAGGCCCGCAAGGGCAGGGCGAGCTATCTCGGCCCGCGCAGCATCGGCCACGAGGACCCTGGCGCCGCCTCCGCCGCCCTCCTCCTCTCCGCCCTCCGCCCTTGACCACCACCCGGGTTCGGCGGTCCGGTGGGGTCGGTGGTCCGGCGGGACGGACTTGCGGCTCGGCCGGTGCGGGAATGAGAGGCTGCGGGTGGTCTCGCGATATCCGGAGGCGGGCATGAGCGGCATGGTGGGAATCGTCCTGGTCTCGCACAGCGCCGCCCTGGCGGCCGAGGCGGCGGCGCTGGCCAGGCGGATCGCCGGGCCCGAGGCCGTGGTGGCGGGGGCGGGAGGTACCGAGGACGGCGAGCTCGGCACCAGCCTCGACCTCATCGAGCAGGCCGTGGTCGAGGTGGACGGCGGCGCGGGCGTGCTCCTCGTTCCCGACCTGGGCAGCTCCGTGCTGACCGCGAAGCTCGTGGAGGAGCCGGGCCAGGTGGTGCTGGCCGACGTGCCGTTCGTCGAGGGCGCGATCGCCGCGGCCGTGTGCGCGGCGACCGGGGCGCCCCTCTCCCAGGTGCTGGCCGCCGCCGAGGACGCCTGGATCTACCGCAAGCTCTGACCTCGCAACCGCCCCAAGCCGGCCGGCGCCCCGAACGTCAGTGTCCCCTGAACGCCTCCTCCAGCCACCACGACCCGCGCCGCCGGCTGACCTTGGCGTGGACGAGCAGCGGACGGTCTCTCGGCCCTTCCAGCCACGTGGTCACCGCGGCCAGGTCGCCCCGCTCCCTCACGGTCACCGCCGCGCAGCCGTACCCTCTGGCGATCTCCGCCAGGTCGGCGGCCGGGAAGGGGACGGTGTCGAGCGGATGCCCCGAGGGCCCGAAGTGGTGCACCTCGGCCCCGTAGGCCTCGTCGTCGTAGACCACGACCACCATCGGCAGCCCGAGCCGCACCACGGTCTCCAGCTCGATGCTCGCATCATTCCCCCCTCCCCGGTTCCTGCCCATTGACATGTGCCGAGCATGTCCAGAAGCATCTGCTACTTCGCAACAAATGTTACAAATGGGGGTATGTGGTGACTGCGGAACTGCACCGGCACCACCGCGACGTCACGGGCGGCTGGCTCAGGCCCGCGGTCTTCGGCGTAATGGACGGGCTGGTATCCAACTCCGCACTTCTGGCCGGCGTGGTCGGGGGCGGCGCCTCGACGACGGCCGTCGCGATCGCCGGGCTGGCGGGGCTGGCCGCGGGCGCGTTCTCGATGGCGACCGGCGAGTACACCTCCGTCGCCTCCCAGCGGGAGCTGACCATGGCCGAGATCGCCGTCGAGCGTATGGAGATCGCCCGCAACCCCGAGGCCGAGGAGCGGGAGCTGGCACTGGTCTTCGAGTCGCGCGGGCTGACGCCCGAACTGGCCAGGCAGGTGGCGGGACAGCTCCACCAGGACGGCGAGGTGGCGTGGCGGGTGCACGCGCGCGAGGAGCTCGGTGTCGACCCCGACGACCTGCCCTCGCCGTGGGTGGCGGCGGGATCGTCGTTCCTGGCCTTCGCGATCGGCGCGCTGATCCCGGTGCTGCCGTTCCTGTTCGGCCTGTCCTCGGTGCTGGTGGCGATCGCGCTCACCGGGCTCGCGCTGTTCGCCACCGGCGCGCTGGTCGCCCGCCTCACGACCAGGTCGCCACTGTTCGGAGGGGCGCGCCAGCTCGTCCTCGGCACGGCCGCGGCCGCCGTGACATACGGCATCGGCGCCCTCGTGGGAGCCGCGATCTCCTAGGGTGCATTTCGCCCATTTATCGGCATACTGGGGTGTGCTCGACGAACTCCACTCCGTGCCGGAATACGACCGATTCGCCACCGTGGACGAGGTTCACGAGTGCCTGACCAGACTGGCCGCCGACCACCCCGGCGTCGCCGGGCTGCGCCGCGTCGGCACCTCGCGCCTGGGCGATCCGCTGCTCTGCCTGACCGTGGGCGAAGGACCGCGCCACGCCGTCGTCGCCGCGGGACCGCACCCGAACGAGCCCATCGGCGGCCTCACCGTGACGCACCTGGCCGCGCGCCTCTGCGCCGATCGGGGCTTCCGCGAGTCGACGGGCTTCACCTGGCACCTGATCGGCTGCCTCGACCCCGACGGCACCAGGCTCAACGAGGGCTGGTTCGCGGGCCCCTTCACCAAGGCCCACTACGGCAGGCACTTCTACCGTCCCGCCGCCGACGAGCAGGTGGAGTGGACCTTCCCCTTCTCCTACAAGCGCGCCTACTTCGACAGGGTGCTGCCGGAGACGCTGGCGCTCATGCGGCTCATCGACGACACCAGGCCCGCCTTCTTCACCACCCTGCACAACGCCGAGGCCGGCGGCGCCTTCTACTACCTCACCAGGCCCCTCCCCTCGCTCCAGGCGGCGCTGAAGGAGCTGCCCGGCAGGTACGGCGTGCCCCTGCACGCGGGCGAGCCCGAGCACCCCTCGGTCCGCGAGCTGGAACAGGCCGTCTACCTGGCGCCCGCCATGGAGGACTACTACGACTACCTGGAGGGCCTGGGCCAGGACCCCACCGAGCACCTGACCGGCGCGGCCAGCGACTCCTACATCAAGAAGTACGGCACGCTCGGCCTCATCGCCGAGGTCCCCTACTGGACCGACGCCACGGCGGCCGACACCACGCCGACCGACACCCTCTATCGCGACCTGGTGCTGCGCAGGGGCGCGGACGTGCGCGACACCTTCGCCGCGCTCGACGAGATCATGGCCGCGGTCTCGGCCGACCTGGTCACCCGCTCGCCGTTCCTGTCGGCCAGCAGGTCCTTCATCCCCATGCTCGCCGGCATCGCCGCCACCGACGAGCAGCGCGCGGGCGCGCCGGAGAACGACAGGCCCGCGACGGTGGCCGAGGTGGCCTCCTGCCGCGACCTGCTCAACAGCGTCAGGCTGCGGTTCGGCGGCATGCTGCTGCGAGCGCTGGACGGCGAGCTGGCCGTGGGCAACGCCACCCCGACCATCCGCTCGCGCACCGCCGCCCTGGCCGCCACCTACGCCAAGTGGTGCGCGGAGGCCGAGGCGGCGGGCTCGGAGAAGACGATCCCGATCCACGACCTGGTGGCCATCCAGTACGGCGCGATCCTGCTGGGCGCCGCCCACGCCTGAGACGCCTCCCGGCAGGTCGTCCGGCGCGCGGGCCCTGCCTGGACGGCCTCGCGCTCACGGGTTGCGAGGCCGGTATCCGGAGTGAAGGCTGGGCTGTCACTTGTGCTTGAAGTACACGAACAGCCTTCCGTGGTTCTTGGCGTCCTTGTCGATGCGGTGGTAGAGCGCCTTGATCTCCTTCTGGTCGAGGAAGCGCAGCACCTTCTTCTTGAGCTGCCCGCTCCCCTTGCCGGGAATGATCTCCACCTCGGTGGCCCGCTTGCGGATGGCCTCGTCGATGATCCCGCGCAGCGCCCTGTCGATCTGGTCGCCCTTGTTGAAGATGTCGTGCAGGTCGAGCTTGAGTTTCACAGCCTCACCCATGGTCCACAGCCCCCGCTTTGGAAGGCCTTGTCGGTTGCCTCGATCGTGACGGTCGCCGGTCCGGTGGGCAGCCCGCTGGTGATCACGTCTCCGGGGTCGCCTCCCGTTCCCTTCAGCCGCGCCCAGTAGCACATCGGCTGGCCGGGCGCCGGGCCCTCGGTCTTGTACGTACCGGGCTGGATGTCGGTGCCGACCACCTGGAGCCCGCTGCCTTGCGGAGAGCCACCCGAGGTGGGCTGCTGGCCGGCGGTCGGGGTGGCGGCGGGCGGCTGGCTCGCCGCGGGAGGCCGGCTCACCTGCGTCGTGGAGCCGCCGTCTGCCGGAGGGGTGGCCCTGAAACCGCCGTCGGTCACCCCGGCGGAGGCGCCCGTCGAGGGGCCCGTGGGCGTCGGCGTCTCCGTCGGGCTCTCCATGGTCACGGTCATCTCCGGCGCGGAGTACGGCGCCGCCGCGGGCTCGGACGATCCGATCCCGGCGAAGAAGCCGATGAGGAAGCCCAGGATCCCGGTCAGCCCCGAGGCGAGCAGGATCAGCGTCGGGCTGTTCGACGCGCGCGGTGGCGGGGGGTGGCCGTACGTCACGGGGACAAGCGTGCCATGTCCCCCGCCTCCGGTCAGCGGTGCAGGTAGTCGACGAGTGACGCCTTCTCCGTTTCGAGCTGGTCGATGGTGCTCTTCACCACGTCTCCGATGCTCACGATCCCGACCAGACGGCCCGCGTCGATCACGGGCACGTGCCTGATCCGGTGGGTGGTCATCGTCCTGCGCAACTCGTCGACATTGGCGTCGATCTGGCAGGTGCGCACCTCGGCGGTCATGATCTGCGAGACCGGCGCATCCAGGATCGCGGGGCCCGTGTCGTTGAGCCTGCGCACGACGTCACGTTCGGACACGATCCCGGCGATCACCGAGTCGTCTTCACAGACCACGACCGCGCCGATGTTGTGCTCGGCCAGTCTGGCCAGCAGTTCTCGCACCGTGGCGTCCGGCCGTACCGTCGCCACATCCGATCCCTTGCTTCGCAAGATCGTTCCGATCAGCATGGATCACCACCTCGGCTGTAGGTATCCATGACTCTCCCCTCGGCGCACGCGGGCCAATCACGAGCCTGGTTGATTTTCCCGTAGGGTGCTGGAGGGCCGACAGCCATACCATGTGAAATACCACCTCCTAGCCCCAGGGATCCGCCATGTCCGAGAAGCTCAACACCGGCAGCCACGATCTGCCCATCACCGACGAACTGGCCGCCTTCATGGAGACGGGCTGGGCCGACACCCGCCACACCGGCCTGGAACCGCTTCCCGTCGCGCCGTGGGCGGCCAAACGGCGGGCCGCGCTCGCCGCCCGGTTCCCCGGCGAGCGGCTCGTCATCCCCTCGGGCTCGCTGAAGGTGCGCAGCAACGACAGCGACTACCGGTTCAGGACGCACAGCGCCTTCGCCTACCTGACGGGTGACGCCGAGCCCGACGACGTGCTGGTGATCGAGCCGACCGGCGAGGCGGTGCTCTACCTGCGCCCGCGCTCACCGCGGGCGGGCAGCCAGGAGTTCTACCGCGACAGGCGCTACGGCGAGTTCTGGGTCGGCCGCCGCCCCGATCTGGCGGAGGCGCAGAACCTCTACCAGGTGGAGTGCGCGCACATCGGGCAGCTGTCGCTCGACGGGCCCGCGAGGGTGCTGCGCGGGGTGGACGCCTCCGTGGACGCGAGGGTCGCGCCGGGCGAGGGCGACGCGGAGCTGGAGCGGTTCCTGTCGGAGATGCGGCTGGTCAAGGACGAGTGGGAGGTCGCCGAGCTGCAGTTCGCCGTGGACGCGACCACCCGAGGGTTCGAGGACGTGGTGCGGGCCGTACCGGCCGCCCTCGGCGAGACGCGCGGCGAGCGGTACCTGGAGGGGATCTTCGGCCTGCGCTCGCGTCTGGAGGGCAACGCGGTCGGCTACGACAGCATCGTCGCCTCGGGCGCGCACGCCAACGTGCTGCACTGGATCCGCAACGACGGCAGGCTGGACGAGCGCGACCTGCTGCTGCTGGACGCGGGCATCGAGACCGACTCGCTCTACACCGCCGACATCACCAGGACGCTGCCGCTGTCTGGTCGCTTCTCGCCGGTCCAGCGGCAGGTCTACGAGCTGGTCTACGAGGCGCAGAGCGCGGCCATCGACACGCTGCGCCCTGGCGCGCGCTTCCGCGACTTCCACCTGGCGGCGATGCGGGTCATCTGCGAGGGGCTGCACGCGTGGGGCGTCCTGAAGGACTCGCCGGACAGCCTGATGGAAAGCGGCCTCTACCGCCGCTACACGGTCTGCAGCAGCGGCCACATGCTCGGCCTCGACGTCCACGACTGCGCGAAGGCCAGGGCCGAGGCCTACCTGGACGGCGTGCTGGAGGAGGGCCAGGTCCTGACCGTCGAGCCGGGCCTCTACCTGCAGGCCGACGACCTGACGCTGCCGGAGGAGTTCCGCGGCATCGGCGTGCGCATCGAGGACGACCTGGTCGTCACCGCCGACGGCGCCAGGCTGATGTCGGCCGCGCTCCCCCGCCACCCCGACGAGGTCGAGGGCTGGATGGCCACACTGCTCGGCTGACCTCCCGCACGCCCCCTGTGACCGAGCGGGCGTGAGCACCTCGCGGAGCTGCTAGTCTTATGCATGTCGACGCGGGGTAGAGCAGCTCGGTAGCTCGTTGGGCTCATAACCCAAAGGTCGCAGGTTCAAATCCTGTCCCCGCTACTCGCGAGAAGGCCCGGCCGTTTCACACGGCCGGGCCTTCTGCTTTCCCGCGGGCCTCCCGGCACGGCCCGCATCCCCGGCGAGGCGTTGACCAGCACCACATTGCCGCGCGACCGCCGCAGCGCGGGAAGGGCCGGCCGGATCAGCTCGGCCGACGAGGCCACGTTCACGGCGAACGTCCGCTCCCGCACCGACTGATCATGATTTTCCACCCGAAGGTCACGGAGCAGTCACATTTCGTGGTGGGCTGACAACCTGTGAGCTGCGTCTCATACCTTTTCCTCAAATTCCGATGGAAGCATCGACTTACTGGACTACCCGTCAGTAAGGTGACTGATCCATAGTCGAGCCTCCCGAGGTGGTCATGGCGCTGACCGGGTACGTGGGCCGTAAGGCCGGAAGCGTGCTGGGCCAGGTGGGCGAGCTGTTCGTGATCGTCCTCGAGGGCCTGCGCCGTACCTGGGACGTCAAGACGTGGTGGTGGGAGTTCATCGCCCAGTGCTGGTTCCTGGCCAGGGTGACCAGCGTCCCCGTGCTGCTGGTCTCGCTCCCCCTCGGCGCCACCGTCGCGCTGCAGGTGGGTGAGCTGGCCTGGCAGCTGGGCGCCTCCTCCGCCACCGGCAGCGCGGTCTTCGTCGGCCTGGTGCGCGAGGTGGCGCCGATGGCCAGCGCCCTGCTCATCGCGGGCGCCGGAGGCAGCGCCATGACCTCCGACATCGGCGCCCGCCACATCCGCGACGAGCTCGCCGCGATGGAGGTCATGGCGGTCAACCCGATCCACCGCCTGGTCACGCCGCGCATGTGGGCCGCCAGCACGGTCGCGGTCTGCCTGGCCCCGCTGGTGATCGTGGCGGGCGCGGCGGGCGGCTACTTCTTCAACGTGATCGTCCAGGGCGTCACCCCAGGGGCGTACTTCGACGGCGCCCTGTCGCTGGTGGTGACGACCGACCTGATCGTGACGCTGTTCAAGGCGTGGGTGTTCGGCTTCATCGCCGCCGCGGTGTCCTGCTACATGGGCATGACCTGCGCCACCAGCCCCGTCGGCGTGGGGCGGGCGGTCAACAAGGCCACCGTCGTCACGTTCATGCTGGTCTTCGCGATGAACTACGTGATCACCGCGATCTACTTCCTCGCCTTCCCCCCGAAGGTGCTGTGATGGTCACCCGTACGGCGGGCCTGCGCCTGGCCGGGGCAGGCAGGGAGGTGGGCGAGCGCTTCGCGCGCCTGGCCGACTGGCCGCTGTTCATCTGGAAGGTGCTCTTCTACTCCGTCCGCGACGTGATCCTGCGCCTGAAGTACTTCAAGGTCGTCCTGCGCCAGGTCAGCGACGTGGTCGTGGGCGTCGGCGCGACCGTCATCGGCGGCGGCATGATCTTCGTGGTGTTCACGATGGCCTTCGTCGTCGGCGCCACCGTCGGCCTGCAGGGCTACCAGGGCCTGCAGGCGATCGGCGCCGAGTCGTTCATGGGCCTGGTCGGCAGCTTCGCCAACGTCCGCGAGATCACCCCGATCATCGCGGCGGTCGCCCTGGCGGCGCAGGTGGGCTCGTCGTTCACCGCGGAGCTCGGCGCGATGCGGATCTCGGAGGAGATCGACGCCCTGGAGGTGATGGGCATCAACGCCTTCACCTACCTCATCTGCACCCGCGTGGTGGCCGCCCTGATCGCGTTGCTGCCGATCTACCTGATCGCGCTGTTCGCCAGTTTCTTCGCCACCCGGCTGATGTGCACGGTGCTGTTCGGGATGGCGCCGGGCGTCTACGACTACTACTTCTACATCGGCCTGCCGGTGAGCGACATCGTCTACAGCGTGATCAAGGTCGCGGTCTTCGCCTTCGTGGTCATCGTCATCCACTGCTACTACGGCTTCTACGCCACGGGCGGCCCGGTCGGCGTGGGTGTGGCCGCCGGGCGCGCGATCCGCCAGTCGATCGTCACGATCGTCCTGCTCAACCTGTTGCTGTCGTTCCTGTTCTGGGGGGACGGCAGCGGCGTGAAGCTGACGGGGTGAGCCATGGGCCGAAACGAGCTGTCCCTGCCGGCCCGCATGGCCGTGGCGACCGTCCTGGTCCTGGTCCTGGTCGCGGCGGGGTTCTTCCTCGTGCGCGGCGTCACCGAGGTCAGCGGCACCAGGATCCAGGCGGTGTTCGGCCGCGCGGGACAGGGCATGGACACCAACTCCCCCGTCAAGATCCGCGGCATCACCGTGGGCGACGTGACCGCGGTCGATCTGAACGGCAGGGGCCAGGCCGTCGTCACCATGCACATCCAGCCGGGGGTGCGGCTGCCGCAGACCACGGTCGCCTCCATCGAGCCGACCTCGGTGTTCGGTCCCAAGTTCGTCGACCTGCGGCTCGGCTCGGGCGAGGCGCGCGGCCCCTATCTCGGGGCGGACGCGGTGATCACCGACACGGAGGAGCCGCTGGACCTGTCCGACTCGCTCGGCGCCGCCTACAGGGGCCTGGACGCGGTGGATCCCCGCGAGGTCACGGTCATCGTGCACACGATCGCCAAGGGCCTGGAGGGCAAGGGCGAAACGATGCGCGAGCTCATCGACGACGCGGGCACCGTCGTCGGTCTCGCGCACAAGCATCGCGAGCGGGCCAGGACGTTCCTGCGCGACGCGGCCGCGCTGTCGGGCAGCCTCGCCGACAAGGGCGACGAGATCGTCTCGATCGGCTCCGACGTCAACACCATCACTCCCGGACTGCTGGAGCGGGCCGAGAAGGTACGCGTCCTGCTCGACCAGATCTCCGACGTCTCCGAGCTCAGCGCCCACGGCCTGCGCAAGCACCGGCAGGACCTGCGCGAGGGCGTGCACTCGGCCGAGCGCGTGGCCGCCCTCATCTACGCCCAGCTCGGGCTGGCCGGCGACGGCGTGCGCGGCGTGACCAGGCTGGTCGACCTGCTCAACAAGCTGATCGAGGCCCCTGGTCCCGACGGCAACCGCCAGCTCCAGGTGGAGGCGTTCGTCGCGACCGACATCTGCGAGCTGATCGTGGGCTCCTGCGGTCCGACCGACGGGAGGCGCTGAGATGGCCGTCTCCAGGGAACGCGTCGTCCGCCGCTGGACCCTCCTGCGCTTCGGCCTGTTCTTCGCGGTCACCGCCTCGCTGATCGTCCTGCTCGCCGTACAGATCGCCAGGATCAGCACGGGGGCGGGCTACCCGCTGGTCGCCACCTTCGACGATGTCTCCGGGCTGCAGGAGGGCGACCAGGTCAAGATCGCGGGTGCTCCCGTCGGCCAGGTGCGGACCATCAAGGTCGTGAACGGCAGGGCGGAGGTGACGCTGGAGGTCCAGGAGGCGGTGCGGATCCCCTCCGACAGCGAGGCCGCCATCAGGTGGCGCAACGCCGTCGGGCAGCGCGTGGTCTATCTCCTGCCCGGCACCGCCCCCGACAAGCTCGCGCCCGGCGCCCGCATCGCCCGCACCGCCTCCGTCGTCGACATCGGCGAGCTGGTCGGCGACCTCGGCCCGCTCACCAGAAGCCTGGACCCCGAGCAGATCAACCAGTTGCTCACCGCCGCGGGCAAGGCGCTGAAGGGCAACGACAAGAACATTCCCCGCCTGCTCGACAACGTCAACGACATCACCGGCACGGTCAACCAGCGCAAGGAGCTCATCCGCCAGTTGCTCAAGGACTACGCGACCGTCACCGGCGTGGTGGCCAAGCGCGACAAGCAGATCGCCACGCTGGTCGACAACCTGGTCACGCTGTCGGAGTCGTTCGCCGACAACCGCGAGCTGATCGACGCGTCGCTGGTGGAGTTGTCGACGACCTTCCACGTCTCCAACGAGGTGCTCGGCAAGAACGCGGAGGAGCTCGGCGCGGTCACCGACAGCCTGGCCAGGCTCACCGCCGGAATCCGCCGCAACGTGGGCAAGGTCGACAGGACGGTGAACACCATCCAGCCGCTGTTCACCCGGGCCTACTCCAGCGTCAACCGCGGCCACTACTTCATCTCCGCGGTGCCGTGCCTGGCGCTCGGCCCCTCGCCCTGCCCCTACCCCATGGACTCGCCGCCGCCGCTGCGGGAGAGCCTGAAGATCCAGAGCTCCAAGGACCTGCGCAGGCTCATGGTGGGTGACTGATGGCGCTGAAGTCGTTCCGCGACAGGAACAAGATCGTCGTCGGGCTCGTCTCCCTGGCCGTCCTCGGCTCGCTGTTCGTCGGCACGTTCCTGGTCGGCACGCTCGGCCTCTTCGAGGGCGGCTACTACATGTCGGGGATCTTCGTCGACTCCGGCGGCCTGAAGACGGGCAACGACGTGCGGGTGGCGGGAGTGCGCGTGGGCGAGGTGACCGAGGTGCGGCCCGACTACTCCCAGGGCCACGTGGTGGTCACCTGGAAGGTGGACGACGACGTACGGCTCGGCAGGAACACCAGGGCCGACATCACGCTGTCCAACCTGCTCGGCGGGCGCTACGTGAAGCTGACGGGCCCGGTGGCGGAGCCGTACATCGACGAGCTGCCCGAGGCGCAGCGGACGGTCCCCGTCGAGCGCACGGGCACCCCCGTCCTGATCAACGACGCGCTCAAGGACGCGACCAGGCTGGTGGACAAGCTCGACACCGAGGCGGTCGACAACCTGCTCACCGAGCTGGGCAAGGTCGACCTGGCCAAGCGGGGGCGGGTGACGCGACTGCTGAAGAACATCGGCGACCTGTCGGACACCATCAGCAAGAGCCAGCCCGACCTGCGGAAGCTGCTCGACAACGGCACCAAGATCATGGACGTCCTCGAGAAGAAGGACAAGCAGATCGGGCGGCTCATCGACGCCATCGAGATCATGCTCGACGAGCTGCGCGCGCGAAGGGCCGAGCTGCGCACGCTGCTGGGTGACGGCAGCGCCCTGGTCTCCAGCACCACCAAGCTGATCGTGGAGCACGAGAAGAGCCTGGTGGACACCCTCGAGAACACCAGCGCGATCACCACGAAGCTGACGGGGAGCAGGGAGAAGTTCAACTCGGTGCTGGGGTGGGCGGGGCCGACGTTCGCGGGACTGGCGACGATGGGCGGCCAGGGGCCGTGGATCGAGGCCATCGCCACCGGCCTCGGGCCGATCAACCCCGAGGTGCTGGCCGCGATCGCCAAGGACAGGAAGAACGACCGATGACCCCCGGCACCGCGGAGAACAGGACCCTCGCGCGACGCGGGATCGCGGCGCTCGTGATCGTCGTCATGCTCGCCGCCACCGGCGGCTGCTCGCTCTTCGGCCCCTCCCCCTACCATCTCACCGCGATCTTCTCCAAGGCCCCCAGCCTCTACGAGCAGGCCAGGGTCAAGGTGATGGGCCTCGACGCGGGCACCGTCGAGAAGATCACCATCGAGGGCGACAAGGTCCGCGTGGAGATGTCGGTCTACCCAGAGATCCCGCTCCCCCGCGACGTCAAGGCCGTCGTCGCCCCGCAGAACACCCTCGGCGAGCGCAACGTCGTCCTCTACCCCCCGTGGAAGCCCGGGCAGCCGAAGCTCGCCTCGGGCGCGGTCATCCCCCTCGAGCGCACCGACCTGCCCGTGGAGATCGACGACGCCCTCGACGCCTTCACCAAGCTCACCGACGCCCTCGACTCCGACAAACTCGGCGACGTGGCGGGCGACCTGGCCGACGGGGTGAGGGGCCGCGGCAAGACGATCAACAACGCGCTCGCCGACACCGCCGAGCTCACCGACACGCTCGCCGCCCAGGACGAGCAGCTCATCGACCTGGCCAAGGGCCTCAACAGGCTCGCCACCAGCCTCAACAAGCGCGAGGGCCAGGTCACCAAGACGATCGACGCCTTCGCGGAGGCCAGCGCCACGCTGGCGGAGGAGCGCCAGAGGCTGCGCGGGTTCATCTCCGGCATGGCCGAGTTCGTACGGCGGGGCGACGTGCTCATCGAGGCCTACCAGGAGCGCCTGCCCCAGGGCATCGCCACCCTGTCGGAGATGGTCCTCACCGTGCGGGCCAACAGCGAGCAGATGGCCCAGACGATCAAGGGCGCCGCCGACTTCGCCGACGTGATCATCGACGCCTGGGACAGGGACCAGCACGTCCTCAAGATCCGCGTCGTGCTCAACGCCATGACCAGGGCCTGGCTGGCGCCCCTGTTCGACTCGCTCAACCTGCCCAAGCTGAACTGCCTGCCGGGCGGCCTGAGCAACTGCCCCTACGAGCGGGGGAAACGATGAGAGTCGGACACGCCGCGCTCGCCCTGGCCCTGACCACCTCGGGGTGCACATTGCAGACGGTCGGCGCGACGCAGGGCGAGCTGACGCTGTCGGCGACGTTCTCCGACGTGCAGAGCCTGGTGGTGGGCCACAGCGTGCAGATCTCCGACGTCAGGGTCGGCACCGTCACCGACGTACGGCTCGACGGCTACCGGGCCAAGGTGACGATGGCGATCCAGCAGGACAAGCGGGTGCCCGTCGGCACCAGCGCGACGGTGGCCAAGACCTCGATCCTGGGCGAGAACTACGTGCTGCTCAACCTGCCCAAGGGCAAGGACCTGACCACGGGCCCCTTCCTGCCCGGCGGCGCCACGATCACCGACACCAGCGTCGAGCCCGACATCGAGCAGGTCACCGCCAAGGCCGGCCCCCTGATCGAGGCGCTCGGCGCGCAGGACGTCAACGCCATCCTCGACGCCGCCTCCACCGCCTTCGAGGGCAAGGGCGACGACGTCAACAAGCTGATCAGGCAGACCGCGCAGGTCACCGACAGCTACGCGGCCGCGAGGGCCGACATCGCGGCCACCATCGAGGGCCTGGCCAAGCTCGGCGACCAGCTCGCCAAGGGCAGCAAGGAGCTCGACAGGCTCCCCGGCACGCTCGCCGCCGCCACCGAGAGGGTCAAGCACGGCCGCAAGCACATCAAGAAGGCGATCGTCGCGCTGACGAAGCTGGCGAAGGAGGCGAATGTCACCGTCTATCCGCGCCACGCGGCCAGGCTGCGTACGCTGCTGCGCGAGGTGGACGCCATCAGCGCCTCGATGCTGCGCGGCAAGGAGGACCTCAAGACGCTGATCACCAGGATGCAGGCCTACATCGACCTCCCGCCGATCACGGTCAACGGCCAGGTGCTCATCTACATCTGGCTGAAGGGCCTGCTGCTGCCGAAGAACAAGGGCGTCGTCCCGAACAGGCCGAACGTCGACCCCGGCCCGCAGCCCAACCGCAAGGACGACTTCCGCCTGCTGTGGGAGCCGCCGCGATGAGACCCCGCATCTACCTCAACCTGGTCTTCTTCGCGCTGCTCGGCGTCGCGATGACGATCTGGGCGTTCAGCACGATCATCAAACTCGACGCGATCACCCAGCCCTACAGGGTCTCGGCCGAGTTCGTCTCCTCCCCTGGCCTGGTGCGCGGCTTCGACGTCGCCTACCTGGGCGTCCGCGTCGGCAAGATCGGCGACGTACGGCTCGCGCCCGGCAAGATCGTCGTCGGGCTCGACATCGACAGGGAGATCAGGCTGCCCAAGGCCAGCACGGCCGAGGTGCGGCGCAAGTCGGCCATCGGCGAGCCGTACGTGGAGCTGTCGCCGCCCGAGACCGGCGTGGGCGGCCCTTCGCTCGCGCCTGGCGATGTGATCCCGCTGGCCAAGACGACCGTGCCGCTCGACTACAAGAAGCTGTTCGAGGGCGTGGGCAAGCTGCTCAACGCGGTCCCCGCCAAGGACGCCAAGACGATCACCCACGAGCTGGCGGTGGCGTTGGACGGCCGCGCCCCGGCGATCAGGAGCATCATCGACGACGCCCACAACCTGACCGACACCCTCGCCGACAACTCCAAGACGCTCGACGAGCTGGCGGTGCAGCTGACCCAGCTCACCGGCACGCTGGCCGGCCGCAGGGACAAGCTGGCGGCGGGCATCACCGACCTGGCCACGGTGACCGGCTCGCTGCGCGAGTCGCGCAAGGACCTGTACGCCTTCCTCGACAACGGGCCAGGCGTGTTCGGGCAGATCGACACCCTGCTCAGGACGGCGAGACCCGGCTTCTCCTGCGCGCTGACCGCCGCGGGCCTGCCACACCGGCCGATCTTCTCCGCCGCGACGGAACGCGACGTCCACCACCTGCTCAGCGTCGTGCCGACCGCGCTCAGCCTGACCGACGACATCAGCGACAAGCGCCCTGACGGCACCGTCTACGGCAGGTCGACATTCATCTTCAGCGTTCCCGGCGGTCCGCAGCCCGCCGAGGAGTACGAGAACCCGATCGGGCCGCCGAAGATGGCACCGCTGCTGGAGTGCCCGAAGCACGCGCCGGTCGCCGGCGTGGACTTCACCACGGACAGGGGCCCGCACGAGGGGACCGACGGCTCGACCGGCCCCGAAGACGACCGCCGCGCCGATACCGACGCCGATACCGCCGACACCGACTCGGGCGACGCCGCGGACCCGGCCGCCGACGCCGAGTCCGACGAGGCCCTGCCCACCGATCCCTCGGCTTCCCCCCTCCAGGGCGAGGCCGCCAGGGCCGTCCCCTCCCAGAACCTCGCACCGCTCGTCATCGCGATCCTGCTGGCCCTCGTCGTCTGCGGCGGCGTGCTGGGCTGGGTCGCGGTGGGACGGTCCTCTCGCCGCCGCGGAACGGAGTGACGTATGAGCACCAAGCAGGACCTCACCGAGAAGACCACCCGGGAGGAGGAGCCCGTACCCCCCGCCGCCGCGGAGGCCGAGGCGCCCGAGAGCGCCGAGCCGAACCCCGCGTCCTCACCGAACGAGGAGCCGAAGCCCGAGGTTCCCGAGGCCGAGAAGGTCAAGGTAGGGGAGGCGGGTGAGGGGGACCCCGGCCGTACGGACGGAGGAGGCGGCGCGCGGTGGCGCGGGGTGGCGATCGGCGCGGTGCTGGCGCTGGTGCTGGCCACGGCCGGGGTGACCGCCGTCGTGCAGTGGATCGGCGCGGACCGGCTCCAGGACCGGCTGGCCCCGTTGGAGCACGACCGCCTCCTGCGCCTGGAGGTGTCGGGCGCGGCCACCGCGTTCGCCACCACCCTGCTCAGCTACGACTACAAGGACCTGCAGTCCACCCGGGGCAAGGTCATCGCGATGACCTCGGGCGACTTCCTCGCCACCTACGACGAGGCGTTCGGCGGCCCGATGGAGCAGGTGATCGTCAAGCTGGAGGCCGTGTCCAAGGCGACGGTCCGCGAGGTGTACCTCTCGGAACTCGACGACGCGGGCGCCAAGGCCCTGGTATCGGTGGACCAGCAGGTCACCAGCAAGGAGGCGGTGCGCAACGTCCTCGGCACACACCTGAAGCTGGTCATGGTCAAGCAGAAGGGCGGGTGGAAGGTCAGCGACGTCACTGTCCTGGGCGCGGCCAAGGAGACCGAGACGAAGCTCGGCAAGAAGGGCTAGGGTTACCCGCGTCCCTGCCTCTAGTCTGGGCGGATGCGTGATCCAGTGGCGATGGGCGGCCCCGTCGAGGATGTCACCGGTTCGGCCGGTTGGCTGACCGAGGTGGAGAGGGAGCGGGCCGCCAGGTTCGTCCGCGACGCCGACCGTCGTTCGTTCGTCGCCGCCCACCTGCTCGTACGGCACTGCGCCGCCGCGTACCTCGACCTGCCGCCCGAAAAGGTCACGCTGCTGCAGCACTGCGAGATCCACGGCGCGGGGCACGGCAAGCCGTACCTGGAACACGCTCCTGAGCTGGGCGTCAGCCTGAGCCACACGCGCGGCTACGTGTGCGCGGCGGTCGGCCACGGCAGGGTCGGCGTCGACGCCGAGCAGGTGAGCCCGGGGCCCGCGGACGAGGGGTTGGCGGGGCAGGCGCTGACCGACGGGGAGCGGGCGCTCGTCACCGGCAACGCCGACCTCATCAGGATCTGGGCGCGCAAGGAGGCGCTGATCAAGCGGGGCGAGCTGACTCTGGACCGGCTGCGCGAGGTGGACCTGTCGGGTCTGTCCGCGCGGGAGCGGCAGGAGTGGCAGGGCCGCCATCTCCTGGAGTGGACGGCTCCCGGGCCGGTGCTTGTGACGGTTATCACCGACCGCCCCGCGACCAGGGTTTCGATAAAATAGCAGGTAGACGATAGTATACGGGTGTGTTCTACAAGAAGCCCATCGAGGAGCGCATCGCGGACCGGATGGCCAAGCGCAAGCCGCTGGAAGAGGGCAAGCACTTCGAGCACGGTCCCGCCAAGTTCGTCTTCATCTCTCTGATCACCGCTGTCGTGCTCATGCACTTCGTCGGCCTCGCGGTCGTCATGCACTTCTACGCCTAGGCGTCGGTCACGCGCTTCTCCGCGTTGGCGTCGGATCGAGGAAGACCTGGACGATCCCTGGAAAGCCCGATCGGCAGCGAGGCGTTGGCCGCGATCAGGCGGAGCGCGATCGCCAGCAGCAGGAGGCCGATCAGCACCGACGCGGCCCCGTGATGGAGAAACCCGCCCCGCCGACCCGGCGACCGGCTTCCTTCGCCGCCGCGATGGCCAGGTTGGCAAGGCCCGCGACGATGACCGTCCCCGTTGACTCCTCCGCCATGAGAGATCACTCTACGTGGGCGGAATAGTTGAAAGTTCTATCATGTTGGGAGGCTGTAAGACAGAACCCGCGAGGAGTTGACATGCTGCTGTCAGACCACGCCCAGGACCTGCTGTTCCGCGAGGCGCACACCACCTATGGCTTCACCGGCGAGCCGGTCGCCGACGACGAGGTTCGCGCCGTCTACGACCTGGTGAAGTACGGCCCGACGGCGATGAACAGCCAGCCGCTGAGGGTCGTGCTGATCCGCTCGGACGAGGCTCGCGAGCGCCTGACCGCCCACATGGCGCCCGGCAACAAGCCGAAGATCGGCAAGGCGCCGCTGGTCGCGGTCCTCGCCGCCGACCTCGACTTCCACCACGAGCTGCCGAAGGTCTTCCCCGCCAACCCGACCGCCAAGGACGGCTTCGAGCGCGACGAGGCCGCGCGTGTCGCGACGGCCAAGTTCAACGCCGGGCTCCAGACCGCCTACTTCATCGTGGGACTGCGCGCCGCCGGGCTGGCCGCGGGACCGATGGGCGGGTTCGACGCGGATGGCCTGAGCAAGGAGTTCTTTCCTGAGGGCGACCACCACGCCGTCGCCGTCGTCAACATCGGCAGGCGCGCCGAGAACGACTCCCATCACCCGCGTCAGCATCGACTCGACTACGACGAGGTCGTCACCGTCGTCTGAGAGGTAAATTGGGATCATGAGCACGCCTCGCTGGCTTACCACGACAGAACAGCGCGCTTGGCGTGCCCACCTGGCCGTGCACAAGCTCCTCATGCACCGCCTCGGCATCGATCTGCAGGAGTTCGGCCTGTCGGTGAACGACTACGAGATCCTCGTCAACCTGTCGGAGTGTCCTGGCAAGCGCATGCGGATGAGCGACCTGGCCGACGCCACGATCCAGTCCCGCAGCCGCCTGTCGCACCAGATCTCCAGGATGGAGGCGGCAGGCCTGGTCACCAGGGAGGACTGTCCCGACGACAGGCGCGGAACGTTCGCTGTTCTGACCGAAGAGGGGTGGGCCACCATGCAGCGCGTCGCGCCCTACCATGTCGCAAGCGTGCGCGACCATTTCGTCGACCTGCTGACCGACGACCAACTCGAGGCGCTCGAGCAGGCGTACAACCCGATTCTCGAGCACCTCAAGAGTCTGCGTTGAGCGCTACGATCCGGGCATGCTGCGAAAGCTCCTCCTCCTCGCCCTCGCGCTGGCACTGACGGCCTGCTCCAGTCAGGAGGCCCTGCCCCAGGGCTCCGAGCTGGTGAAGAAGTCCGCCGAGGCGATGAAGGCGGTCAAGAGCGCGTCGTTCTCGATCACGACGGACGGCGCGCCCAAGATCCAGCTCAAGAAGGCCGACGGCAGGCTGACCTCCACCGGCGACGCCGACGGCACGCTGCAGATGTCGCTCGGGAACAACCTGCAGGAGTTCAGCTTCGTGATGATCGGCGATACCGTCCACTTCAAGGCCACGACGGGCCGCTACCAGAAGGTGTCGAAGGGGCTGCTGATGGCCGGTATGGGCTACGACCCCTCGACGCTCCTCGATCCGGACAAGGGCATCTCGGCGCTGATCGGCGGGCTCGGCGAGCCGACCACCGAGGCGCAGGAGGACGGCGCCTACCGCGTCGCCGCCACCTTCCCCGGTCAGACGATCGGCGCGCTGATCCCCGGCGTCAGCGCCGACATCAACGGCAAGCTCTGGATCGACGCGGCGTCCAGCAGACTCACCAAGATCGACCTGCCGCTCGACGGCGGATCCGTCACCGTGACGCTGTCGGACTACGACGCCCGGTTCACCATCACCCCGCCCGCCGGATGAGCCTGCGCCGCAACGTCGCCCTCGGGGTGGGCGGCACCGCCGTCCTCCTGGCGGCCCTCGACGCCTACGTGGTCGTCACCGTCCTGATCGCCATCGCTCAGGACGTCGGCGTCCCCATCAACAGGCTGGAGCGGGCCACCCCCGTCGTCACCGGGTTCCTGCTCGGCTACGTGGCCGCGATGCCGCTGCTCGGCCAGCTCTCCGACCGGTACGGCAGGCGCCCCCTGATCCACGCGTGCCTGGCCTGCTTCGCCCTCGGCTCGGTCCTCACGGCGCTGGCCGCCTCCCTGCCCATGGTCGTGGCGGGCCGTACCGTGCAGGGCATCGCGGGCGGCGCGCTGCTGCCGATCACGATGGCACTGGTGGGCGACCTGTGGAAGGACGACGAGCGGCCCGTCGCGCTCGGCGCCGTCGGAGCGGCGCAGGAGCTCGGCAGCGCGCTCGGCCCGCTCTACGGCGCGGTCGTGGCCCTGCTGCCCGCCTTCTCCCCGCTCGGCGTGCAGCTGGGCGGCTGGCACGCGATCTTCTGGCTGAACGTGCCGCTGGCGGCGCTGGCCGCCGTGGCGGTCCAGCGGACCGTTCCCCCGTCAGCGGCGCGCACCGGCAGGGTCGACGTCACCGGCGGCGCGCTGCTCGCCGTGGCGCTCGGCCTGCTCGTGGCCGGGCTGTACAACCCCGATCCCGCCAAGGCCGTCCTGCCCGCGTGGGGTCCGCCGCTGATCGGCGCGGGCCTGCTCGTGGCCGCGGTGTTCGTCTGGTGGGAGATCCGCTCCCCCGTCCGCCTGCTCGATCTCACCGGCGTTCCCAAAGGGCCGCTGCTGGCCACGCTCGGCGTCAGCTTCCTGTCGGGCGCGGCGCTGCTGGTCACGATGGTGTTCGTGCAGCTGGCCTCCCAGACGCTGTTCGGAGCCGACGCGCTGGGCGGGGCACTCACGCTGGCCTGGTTCCTCGGCGCGCTGGTGGCAGGCGCGCTCGCCGGCGGCCTGCTCACCAGGAGATACGGCGAGCCGCTCGTCATGGTCGCCGGGCTGGTCGTGGCGGCGGCGGGCTACTGGCTGATGTCGGGCTCGCTCACCGGCCCGCTCGACCTGGTGATCGCGGGCGCCGGGCTCGGCGTGGTGATCGCGCCCGTCTCCTCGGCCGCGCTGCGCGTCATGCCCGCCGCACAGCACGGCGTCGCCTCCGCCGCGGTCGTGGTGGCACGGATGATGGGCATGCTGATCGGCATCGCCGCGGTGTCGGCGTGGGGGTTCTACCGCTTCCAGTCGCTCACCGCCGACCTCGACACCCCGCTGCCTTTCGGCGTCGATCCGGCCGCCTACGCCCGGCAGCTGGCCGTCTACACCGCGAAGGTGCAGGCGGCGCTGCGCGTGGAGTACACCGAGATGTTCGTGGCGACCGCCGCGCTGTGCGTGGTCGGCGCGGCGGTCGCGCTGCTGATCAGGGTGCCAGCCGGTGCAGGTCGCGAGGAAAGAGCGTCGCGGACCTGACGTTGGCGGCCCCCGTCAGCCTGGCGGTCCACCGCTCCAGGCCGATCGCGAACCCGCCGTGCGGCGGCATGCCGTGCGCGAACGCCGACAGGTAACCCTCGTACGGCCCGACGTCCTCGCCCAGCACGGCGAGGTAGTCGGCGTGCCTGTGCAGCCGCTGCCCGCCCGTGACCAGCTCCAGCCCCTTGAACAGCAGGTCGAAGCCGTTGGAGTAGCCGGGCCTCTCCGGGTCGGGATGGGTGTAGAACGGCCGCTTGACCATCGGGTAGCCGGTGACGAACAGGTACTCCGAGCCGTGTTCCCTCAGCGCCCACTCCGACAGCCACCGCTCCTGCGCGGGCGACAGATCGGGCTCGTCCTCGCCGGTCATCGCCTGCGCCTCGGTGAAGTGGATCGAGGGGATCTCCTCCGGCACCTCGGGCAACGTGACGCCCAGCGTCTCGACGGCCTGGCCCGCGCGCCGCCGTACCTCCTCGGTCATCCCCGCGATCGCCTCCCTCAGCACGGCCATCACGTCGCGGTGGTCGCGCACGAAGCCGAGCTCGGCGTCGAGCGAGGTGTACTGCGCCAGGTGGCGGGCGGTGTCGTGAGGCTCGGCGCGGAAGACGGGACCGACCTCGTAGACCCGCTCGAAGACCCCGACCATCGCCTGCTTGAAGAACTGCGGCGACTGGGCGAGGTAGGCGGGCCCGCCGAAGTAGTCGATGCCGAAGACGTTGGCGCCCGACTCGGTGGCCGAGGCGACGATCTTCGGCGTCTGGATCTCGGTGAACCCGAGGGCGTCGAGCGCCGCCCTGAACCCGGCGACGCCGGCCGCGGCGATCTGGAACGGCGCGCGCAGCGCCGGATGCCGCAGCGCGACGGGCGCGTGGTCGAGGATCGTGGGCAGCGCGGCGGGCACGCCGGGACGGTAGAGGTCGAACGGCGGCGCCACGGCGGGCTCGGCCAGCACGGTGATCTCCGGCGTGGTGAGCTCGACGCCCCCGGGCGCCTGCGGGTTGACCGTGACGGTGCCCGTCACCTCGACCACGCTCTCCTCGACCGGCAGGTCACCGGAGACGACCGCCTGCGCGAGACCCGTACGGTCGCGCACGATGAGGAACGAAACGGACTTCAGCTGCCGCCTGCGGTGGACCCACCCGGCGACCTTCACTCGTTGTCCGGCGTGCTCCGCGAGCTCCGCCGACAGGACACGAGAGATCATCACAACTCCTTGAGCCGCATGATCCCTTGGGGACGCGGGGGAGAAGGGAACTCCCGGTGCCACCGCGCCTTCGCCGCCCTCGCGAGCGGCCTCACACGACCCTGTGACGGAGGTCAGACCGGCGGGGCATTTCCTCCCCGCACTCAGGAGTGTCTTCGCCCGGGGTCCTGGGGCCGCCTTCCCAGCTTCCGGCGGCTCTCTCGGCCCTGGATGGCCCGGGTTACTCGTCTCCCTCGACGTGTTGCGCAGGATGCTAGCACGCGTTACAGATCGGCTGAGTATGGGGCTACTCATGCGCGACCGGGCATCTCGCGCTCAGCATGGGTGGACCGACCCCCCTGAGGAGCACGACATGCGCAAGGTCCTGGTCGTCTTCACCGTGATCCAGCTCGCCCTCGTGGTTCTGCAGTTCTATCTGGCCACCTACGGCGCCTTCGAGACGCCGAAGCCGTCCAATCCGGAGGCCGCGGCGATCGGCTGGCACGTCATGAACGGCTTCTTCGTCATCCCCGCCGTGTCCCTGATCACCACGATCATCGCGGCCATCGCCCGCGCGCCCGGCAAGCTGATCGGCGCTTGCGTCGCGCCGATCGTACTGGTGGCCATCCAGATGTTCGTCCTGTTCCCGCTGGCCGAGCTGGCCGGCGCGACGATGGAGAAGACCTCGCCCGCGAGCCTCTACGTGCTGGGCTTCCACGCCATCATCGGCGTCCTGCTGCTGGGCGCGGCCATCTCCGCCTGGCGGGGCGCGCAGGCGCACGCCAAGGCCGCCACCGGCCACAGGGCCACCGAAACGGTGTGAGCACGGCCGCGCTGACCGCGCTCGACCGGATCCTGGTCATTCTGGTCGCCGTTTCGTGGGGCTTGGCGGGAGGCCATGCCGTGGTCTCCCGCCAAGCCGGGCCGTCGGCGCTGCTGGTGGTCGCCGCCCTGCTGACGACGGCCTGCAGGGTCGCGGTGACCGCCGCGCTGGCGAGTGCGGGGTGGTGGTTCGCGGGCGAGAAGGTGCTGCTGGCGCTCCCGCTGCTGCTGCCGCCCGCGCTGGCCGCCGCGGTGGTGTCGCTGCCCAGGATGCTGCGCGGGTCCTTCACCCCGCTGACCTTCGTCTTCCCGCTGGCCGCGGCCTACGCGGGGGTGGCGGGGGCGGCCATCTCGGTGGGCATGGGGTATCCGCTGGCGCCGTACCCGTCGGTGGTGCTGGTCCTGGCCGTCCTCGGCGCGACGGCCGCCACCTGGTCGATGCTCACGCGCAGGGGGCCGCGGGGGCGAGCATGGCGGGTGGCGGGGGCCGTGGTGGCGGCGCTGGCGGTGGCGTGGACGGGCCTGTCGATGTGGAACGCCCGCCCCGCCGCGGCGCTGCGCCTGTCGCCCACAGGCTCCGTCGACGTCACCGAGCTGCGCGGCCCTGCCGGGGACGCCGTCCGGCGCTTCGAGCTGACCGCGAAACCCGCCACGATCACGCTCTCCTCAGGGCGCAGAGTGGAGGCGCTGACCTTCAACGGCCTGTCCCCCGGCCCCGCCCTCCGCGTACGGCAGGGCGAGACGGTCGAGGTCCGGCTGCGCAGCGAACTGGCCGACAGGGGCGTCACCCTGCACTGGCACGGCTACCACGTGCCCAACGGCGAGGACGGCGTGCCGGGGCTCACCCAGGACGCGGTGCGCGAAGGCGGCGCCTTCGTCTACCGCTTCCGCGCCGACCAGCCGGGCAGCTACTGGTACCACACGCACGAGACGCCGAACCTGGCGCTGCAGGAGGGGCTGTTCGGGACGCTCACCGTCGACGCCGCCGCGCCCGAGGGGTTCGACGAGCCCGTGGCGCTGCACACGTTCGGCGGGGCGCTGACGGTGTCGGTGGCGGGCGGGCCTCCGGCCGACGGCACGGCCGTCCGGACCGTCGCGGCGGGCACACCCGTGCGGCTGCGGGTGGTCAACACCGACAACCTGCCGCGCACGCTGGGCGTCAGCGGCGTGCCGTACCGGATCGCGGCGGTGGACGGCGTGCCGGTGGCGGGGCGCGTCCTGACGGACGAGCAGGCGCGGCTGGCCGCCGGAGGCCGCTACGACCTGGTCTTCACCATGCCGTCGCGGCCCGTGCTGCTGGCGGCGGAGCGCGCGGGGCTGCTCCTCACGCCGGGCTCCGGCGCCGCTCCCGCTCCCGCCGCAGGGCCGTCCCTCGACATCACCCGGTACGGCACCAGCGGCACGCGGGCGCCCGAGCGGTTCGACAGGTCGTACACGTGGGTGCTGGACCGGCTCGTCGCGTTGCGTGGCGGGATCCCGAGGCTGTCGCACACGGTCAACGGTCAGGTGTGGCCCAGGGTGCCGCCCGCGCTGGTGCGGCGGGGCGAGTGGGTGCGGTTCACGGTGGTCAACAGGAGCGGGGAGCTGCATCCGATGCACCCGCACGGCCACCACGTGCTGGTGCTGTCGCGCAACGGGGTGCGGGCGGCGCCGGTCTGGATGGACAGTTTCGACGTGGCGCCAGGCGAGGTGTGGGAGGTGGCGCTCAAGGCCGACAACCCAGGGGTGTGGCTGTCCCACTGCCACGAGCTCAGCCACGCGGCGGAGGGGATGACGCTGCACCTGGTCTACGAGGGCGTGCGCAGCCCCTTCACCCTTGACGCCCACAACCATCCGGAATGACCCCGGCGGGCGCCCCTCTCCGGCGGAGAGGGGCGCGGGCCGCCGGTGGCGGGGCCTACTTCTTCGCCGGGGCGCCCTTCTTCTTCTCGCGGATCTTCATCGTCACCTCGATCGGCGACCCGGCGAAGCCGAACTCCTCCCGGATCCGCCGCTCGATGAAGCGCCGGTAGGTGTCCTCGAGCCACCCCGAGGTGAACAGCACGAACTTCGGCGGCTCGGTCGAGGCCTGCGTCGCGAAGAGGATCTTCGGCTGCTTGCCGCCGCGCACCGGGGGCGGCGTCTGCTGCACCAGCTCGGTGAGGAAGGCGTTGAGCCGCGCCGTCGGCACGCGGGTGGACCAGGAGTCGAGCGCCTTCTCGATCGCCGGGACCAGGCGGTCCATGTGGCGTCCCGTCCTGGCGGAGATGTTGACCCGCAGCGCCCACGGGGTGCGGACGAGCTGCCTGTCGATCTCCTTCTCCAGGTAGTAGCGCCGGTCCTCGTCGACCAGGTCCCACTTGTTGAAGGCCACGACCATCGCCCTGCCCGACTCGATGACCAGGCCGATGATGCGCAGGTCCTGCTCGGTCAGCGGCTCGGAGGCGTCGATCAGCACGATCGCCACCTCCGCCTTCTCCAGCGCGGCGCGGGTGCGCATCGCGGCGTAGAAGTCGGCGCCCTGCAGCTCGCGGTCGCGCCTGCGGATGCCGGCGGTGTCGACGAAGCGCCAGGTGGTGCCGCCGAGGTCGATCAGCTCGTCGACGGGGTCGCGGGTGGTGCCTGCCATCGGGTCGACCAGCACCCGCTCCTCGCCCGCCAGTTTGTTCAGCAGGGAGGACTTGCCGACGTTGGGCTTGCCGAGCAGCGCCACCCTGTGCGGGCCCTTCGCCTCGCCGAAGGTCTGCTTGGGCGTCTGCGGCAGCGCGTCGAGCACCACGTCGAGCAGGTCGCCCGAGGAGCGGCCGTGCAGCGCCGAGACCGGGTACGGCTCGCCGAGCCCGAGCGACCACAGCGAGGTCGCCTCCAGCTCCATCTGCTGGTTGTCGACCTTGTTGGCGGCCAGGATGACCGGCTTGCCCGAGGAGCGCAGCACGCCGCCGACGATCTCGTCGGCGTCGGTGGCGCCCACGACGGCGTCGACCACGAAGAGGATCACGTCGGCCAGCTCGACCGCGATCTGGGCCTGTTCGGCGATGCGCAGGTTCATGCCGGTCGCGTCGGGATCCCAGCCGCCGGTGTCGACGACGGTGAAGCGCCTGCCGCGCCAGGTGGCGTCGTAGGTGACGCGGTCGCGGGTCACGCCCGGCACATCCTCGACGACCGCCTCACGGCGGCCGATGATGCGGTTGACCAGCGTCGACTTGCCGACGTTCGGCCGCCCGACGACGGCCAGAACAGGCAGCGCCACCTGCTCTTCCTCGCCATGGACAGGGATCTCCATGTCGGCGAGCTCGGCCTCGATCCAGCCGGAGTCGTCGTACTCCCCCGTAGTCACGTATCTCGTTCCTTTGAGTACCGCGCCTGACGTCAGGCGCGCTCGTGTGTATGGGCGCGACCGAGCTCGGACTCCTCCTGGCCCCATCGCTCCCTGATCAACCTCAGCACCTCCGCGATGACCTCTTCGAGGTCGAGCGCGGTGGTATCGACCTCGACGGCGCCATCCGCCATCGAGAGAGGGTCGGTCTTCCGTGTCGAGTCGAGGGTGTCACGCCTGGCCATCGCGGCCTGCTGCGCCTCCACCGTGGTGCCGCCAGGTCCGCTCGCCTCGACGTTGAGCTCCACCGTACGGCGGAGCGCCCTGGCCTCGGCGCTGGCGGTCAGGTAGACCTTCAGCGTCGCGTCGGGGGCCACCACGGTGCCGATGTCGCGGCCTTCGACCACGATGTCGCCCTTGCCGATGATCTCCCGCTGCATCTCGACGAGCCTGGTCCGCACCTCGGGCACGGCGGCGACCAGCGACACCGCGCCGGTCACCTCCTGGGTCCTGATCGGCCCCGCCACGTCCACGCCGTCGACGTGGATGGTGGGGTCGTCGGGGTCGGTGCCCGAGACGAGCGAGGGCTCGCCCGCGCGGGCCGCGACGGCCGCAGGGTCGGTCAGGTCGACGCCCCGCTGGAGCATCCACCAGGTGATCGCGCGGTACATCGCCCCCGTGTCCAGGTAGCGCAGCCCCATCGCACGGGCCACCCCGCGCGACGCGCTCGACTTACCCGACCCCGAAGGCCCGTCCATGGCGACGACCAGAGCGGTCACGGCCTCTCCCTCTTCACGTTTTCCCAACCTAAAGAGGCTACCGCCTCACGCCATGCGATCCGACGGGAGAGACCGCGAGCGCCCTCTCTCACTCATGACACGCCTGTGTCGGCCACCCAGCTCCCGTGGAATCCGAGGGGGACGCGCGCGGGCAGGTGCACGGTGGCCACAGGCTCGCCCGTGAAGTCCTGGGCGGAGAGGATCACCAGGTCGGTGGCGCCCCTGTCGGGGTCGTTGACGAAGGCCATGACGTAGCCGTCGTCCTCGGCCACGCCGCCCTCGGCGGGCACGAACACGGGCTCGCCCACCGACGCCCCCTTGCGGAAGTGCCGCGCCCGCTGGGTGCCGGCCTCGAGGTCGTGTTTGATGAGCGCGTTGCCGAACGCCGCGTCGGGCAGGTCCTCCAGGTCGGCGTCGCCCGGGTAGACGACGTCCACGAAGTCGTCGGCCGTCGCCGCGTAGCCGTACCGGTAGGGCAGGGAGGTGAGCCGCTCGTTCGCGCGCGGGAACTCCTGCGCCCTGTCGTCGAGCCTGGTCTCGCTCACCTTGCCCGAGGTGAGGTCGAGGGTGAACCTGTCGAGCGTCGGCGGGCCGCCGAGGTCGAGCCGCGCGTCGACGAACCTCTTGGGGTAGCGCACCGCGTCGATGACCACCTGGTCGCCGTCGTCGTAGGCGTTGAGCGTGTGGAAGATCCAGCAGGGCTCCACCTCCAGCCAGCGCACCTGGCCGCCGCCGTCCTTCGGCAGCAGCCCGATGCGCGCGGGGTGGTCGTCGTTCCAGCTGTAGGGCAGCGGCGCCCCCTTGGCCGCGTGGTCCATGCTGAACGTCACGGGCAGGTCGTAGATCACCACGTAGCGCTGGCTCAACGCCAGGTCGTGGACCATCGGGGCGTCGGCGATCGGGATGTCGACGGTCCTGCTGACCCTGCCCTGCGGGTCGATCACGACGTGCTGGTGGTGGTCCCAGCCGAAGTAGTAGGCGATGGCGTGCAGCTCGCCGGTGTGCGGGTCGAGCTTGGAGTGGGCGGCGTAGCCTCCCGGCAGCGTCCCGCCGAAGTCGCACGGCCCGACCGTGTCGAGCTCGTAGGTCAGCTCGTACGGCCGCGCGCCCGCCTCCACCGTCGCGAACGTCCGCCCCGCGTGGCCGATGACGTGGGTGTTGGCGGCGAAGTCCATGCCCGCGTGGACGGGTCCCTGCCTCGGCTCCTCGCCCAGGCGCCCGGCGACCTCGGCGCTGCGGACCCAGCGGTTGCGGTACCACTCGGCCCTGCCGTCGCGCAGCCGTACCCCGTGGACCATGCCCTCGCCGAGGAACAGGTGCGCGGCGCCGGGATCGTCGAGGCCGAAGGGGTTGGGGCCGTTGCGCAGGTAACGTCCCGACAGCTCGGCGGGGATCCGCCCGGTGACCGGCAGGTCGAAGGCGGTGACCTCCTCGGAGACGGGGGCGAACCCGTTCCTGTAGGGAGTGGTCATGGTGGTGGTGTCCTCTCGTCGCGTGGGTCGGACAGGAACGAGTGCAGCACCGAGGCGCACAGCATCAGGTAGCGCGGTTCGGCCTCGTCGGCGCCGATGTGGCCGGAGAGTTCGAGGCTGGTCGCGCCGTGCGCGGCCATCCACAGCAGGTCGGCGATCTCCTGGGCGGTGGCACCGCGCAGCCGTCCCGCCTCCAGGCAGGCCGCCACGTCGGTGTAGAGGATGTCGAAGGCCCTGCGCGCCGCCGCCATCGCGCCGGGGCTGGGCACGAAGCCGGGCAGCGCGCTCTGGAACATGACCCGGTAGTAGTCGGGCTCGGCGAGCGCGTAGGCGCGGTAGGCGGCCCCGCACTCGTTCAGCCTGATCAGCGGGTCGGTGGCGCTGCGCCCTGCCAGCAGGGCGCGCTCGAACCTGGCGAATCCCTCCAGCCAGAGCGCCTCGGCCAGCCCCTCCTTGGCGCCGAACAGCGTGTAGATCACCTTGGTCGAGCAGCCCACCTCGCCCGCGATCCTGCGCACGGTCAGCGCACGGGGCCCTTCGGTGACCAGCAGGTGGGTGGCGGCGTCGAGGATCGCGGACCTGACGGCCTCCTGCCCGACCTGCTGCGCCTCGCTGTATGCCGTCATATGTGGGTAACGCCGTTTCTGTGCGGTAACGCTGTTACCGCCTTTTGTACGCCTGTCCAGTGGCGCCGGTCAAGAGACTGATCGCTTCCCACCGGGATAGGAGTCCGGGCATGGCAAGCGATCGGGTGAGCGTGGTCGTGGCGACGAGGAAGCAGGCGCGAGCAACGCCGTCCTGACCGCGGTGCTGCGCCGCCCCTGGCCCGTCGTCACGTGTCCTGCTGGACAACCTCTCCTGACGCCTCACGTCAGCCGGCGGTGAGCCTGAACAGGGCGACGGGCACCAGACCTCGCTTGAGCAGCCGGTAGGTGGGCATCGGGCTGCCGCTGACGGTCTCCTTGTAGGCGACGGCCCAGCGGCCCTTCAGACAGCCCCTGCGGGGGGTGTCGTCCGGCCTGACGAACTGGATGACCGCGTCCTTCCTGCCCAGGCTCAGCGGCTGGTGGAAGTAGCCGAACCTGAACTGCTCGGGCTCGCGCCCGCGCAGCTCGTCGGCGAGCGCCGTACCCGCGTGCAGCCCGGTGGGGATCCCGCTCTGGCAGGTGCCGTGGACCAGGCCGAACGGCTGGCGCACCGCCGCCGCGTCGCCGACCGCGTAGACGTCGGGGTGCGAGACCGAGCGCAGCACCCCGTCCACCACGATCCTGTCGCGCTCGTCGACCGTGAACCCGGCCTCGCGGGCCAGCCGCAGCCCTCTGGTCCCCGTCGTCCAGAGCGTCGCGTCGGAGGGGATCAGCTCGCCGACCGCCGGCTCGACCGCGTCGGGGAGCACCTTGACGATGTCGACGCCCTCGCGGACCTCGATGCCGAGGCGGTCCATCGCCCGCCTGACGTAGGCGCGGGCGCGCTCGCCCATCATCGAGCCTGCACGGCCCCTGGTGAGCAGGACCACCCGCAGCCTCGGGTACGCCTCCGCGAGCTCAGTCGCCGACTCGATCCCGGTCAGGCCGCCGCCCGCCACGACGATCGTGCCCTCCTTCAGCGAGCGCAGGCGCTCGGCAAGCCGTACGGCGCCCGCGTGGTCGTCGAAACGGCAGGCGTGCTCGGCGACGCCGGGCACCGACACGTCAGTGACGGTGCCGAGCGCGTAGATGAGCTTGTCGTAGGCCGGCTCGCGCCCGCCGCCGAGCCGTACCCGCTTGGCCTCGAGGTCGAGGCCGGCGACCGTGTCCTGGACGAAGTCGATGCCCGTGCCGGCGAGCATCTCCTCTATGGAGTGGTCGGCCAGCCGCTCGCCGGCCGCCGTCTGGTGCAGCCGCAGCCGCTCGGTGAACCTCGGCGACGGGTTGACCAACGTCACCCTGCCGCCGATGCGCCGCGACCTCGTCGCCACCCTGATCGCCGCCGCCATGCCCGTGTAACCGGCTCCTAGAACCACGATTCT
The DNA here is from genome assembly GCF_040648355.1 of Nonomuraea sp. NPDC049152. Taxonomy (NCBI): domain Bacteria; kingdom Bacillati; phylum Actinomycetota; class Actinomycetes; order Streptosporangiales; family Streptosporangiaceae; genus Nonomuraea; species Nonomuraea sp. NPDC049152. The sequence continues at coordinate 57,007 of NZ_JBEZDO010000001.1, forward strand.
CGTCATGCCGAGCAGACGTACCGAGCGGCCGCGCTCGTGACATGGCGCCTTACGGCATCTGCCAGCCCCGTTCCTGCAGGGCCTGGTTCAGCACGGCGACCGCGCCCGGCTGCACCGACAGCTCGGCCAGGCCGAGCGGCAGTCCCGGCGCGTGTTCGAGGCGCACGTCCTCGACGTTGACGCCGACCTCGTCGCAGATCTGGAACAACCTGGCCAGCTGGCCTGGACGGTCGCCGATGACGACCTGGACGACGGCGTAGGCCGCCGCTGGCCCGCCGTGCTTGCCGGGAATCCTGCCGTGGCCGACGACCCCGCGCTTGAGCAGTTGGGTCACCTCGAGGCCCGCACCGGCGTCGCCTTCGGCCAGCGACCGCAGCGCGGTCGCGGCCTCGGCCAGGTCGTGGGAGACCGCCTCCAGCACCTCGGCCACCGGGGCGGCGTTGCCCGACAGGATGCCGAGCCACAGGCCTGGGTCGCCGCCGGCGATCCTGGTCACGTCGCGCACGCCCTGCCCCGCCAGCCCGAGCGCCACGTCGGAGGCCTCCGCCAGGCGCGCGGCCACCGCGGAGGCGGCCACGTGGGGAGCGTGGGAGACGACGGCCACGGCCCTGTCGTGGTCCTCGGCCGCCACCTCGACCGGATTGGCGCCGCACAGCTCGATGAGCTCCATGACCGCCTCCTTGGCCTCCTGGGAGGCCTCCGCGGTCGGGCACACCGCCCACGGCCTGCCCAGGAACAGGTCGGCCCTGGCCGCGCCAGGACCCGCCTTCTCCCTGCCCGCCATCGGGTGGGAGGCGACGTACGTGCTCAGGTCGCAGCCCAGCCCGGCCGCGTCGGCGATCGGCTTGGCCTTGACGCTGGCGACGTCGGTGTAGAAGCGGGCCACGTCACGCTGCTGCAGGCCGCGCAGCTCGCTGGCCACGTGGCCGGGGGGAACGGCGACGATGGCCAGGTCGACCGGGTCGCCCAGGCTCCATTCCTGACCGGCCCCCATCTCCCTGGCCAGCCGTACGGCGCCCAGATCGCGGTCGGCCAGCAGCACGGTCACGCCGCGCTGGCGCAGCGCCAACCCGATCGACGTGCCGACCAGGCCGGTGCCGAGGACGAGGACGGTCTCGAGTTTCATTGCGCGATGTCCTGGCGAAGCACGGTCGCGCCGCGCAGGTAGACGTGCTGGATCTCGCCGCGCGGCCGGTCGATCTCCACGTGCGCCATCAGCCGCACCACGCGGGGCAGCGCGCCCGGCACGTCGATCTCGGTGCAGCAGATCAGCGGCACCTCGTGGAAGCCCAGCTTGCGCGCGGCCAGAGCGGGGAACTCCGCCGTCAGGTCGGGCGTCGCGGTGAACAGCACGCTGATCACGTCGTCGGTGGTCAGCTGATTGCGCTCCATGACCGCCGCGACCAGCTCGGTGGTCCCGCTGATGATCGCGTCGCGATCGTTGGCCTCCACCTGGATCGCCCCGCGAATCGCCCGCACCATGCCCATTCCCTCCATATGGCTCGGAGCCCGCGCAGCACCTGCGCGGGCTCCCTCGTCTGGCCAGATTACAGCTTGACCGCCGCGTACAGGTCGCCGACCTCCTTGAGGCTCAGCGACCTGATCGTGCCGGGCTTGGTACGGCCCAGCTTCACGGGACCGAACTCGATCCTGGCCAGGTCGATCACGCGGTGACCCGACTCCTCGAGCATGCGCCTGACGATGTGCTTGCGGCCCTCGTGCAGGACGACCTCCACCAGCGCCTGCTGGCCGTGCTCCTGCACGATCTCGAAGTGGTCGGCCTTGGCCAGGCCGTCCTCGAGCTCGATGCCCTTCTTCAGCCTGCGGCCGAGGTCACGCGGAATCGGTCCCGGCACCTTCGCCCAGTACTTCTTCTGCACGCCGTAGCTCGGGTGGGTCAGCCTGTTGGCCAGCTCGCCGTCGTTGGTGAGCAGCAGCAGGCCCTCGGTCTCGGTGTCGAGCCTGCCCACGTGGAACAGGCGGGGGGCCAGCTCCTGCACGTAGTCGGCCAGGCACGGGCGGCCCTGCGGGTCCTCCATGGTGGAGACGACGCCGATGGGCTTGTTCAGCGCGTAGTAGACCAGGTCGGGAGCGGTCGGGATGCGCTTGCCGTCGACGTGGATGACCTGCGTCGCGGGGTCGACCTTCGCGCCGAACCTCCTGACGACCTGGCCGTTCACGGTGACGCGGCCGTCGCCGATCATCTCCTCGCACGCGCGCCTGCTGGCCACGCCCGCCTGGGCGAGCACCTTCTGCAGCCGCACGCCGTCCGGCACCTCGGTGGTGTCGCGCTCGTCGACGTAGCCGTCGGGGTAGAAGTCGCGGTCGCGGATGGGCTGGCGAGCGGTCTTGAACACGTCGCGCTTCTTCGCGCCGCCGCCGATCGTCTGCACCTTGCCGGTACGGCCGGCGGCGTCGTTACGCTTGGGAGCCGGACGGCTGGGGGCGCGGCCGATCGTCTGGGGCTCGTCGCGCTTGCCGTAGCGGGCTCGCGCACCGCCTTCCTCACGCTTGCCGCCCCTGTCGGCCCTCACACCCGTGCGGTCGTCCCTGCCCGCGAATCCGCCGCGCTCCTGACGGTCACCGCCGCCCTGGAAGCCCCGGCTGTCGCGCTCGCCGCGGAACCCACGGTCCCGGTCGCCGCCGCCGAATCCACGGTCGCCACCGAATCCACGCTCGCCCGAGCCACGACCCTCACGGCCGCCACCGAACCCGCGCTCACCGGAGCCACGACCCTCACGGTCGCCGCCCCGGAACCCGCGCTCGTCGCGCTGACCCCTGAACCCGCGATCGCCGCCGAACCCACGGTCGCCGCCGCGGAACCCGCGGTCGTCACGAGCGGCGCCCCGGTCGCCGCGGTCCTGGCGGTCGCCGCCGAAGCCGCGGTCCTCGCGGGGTCCGCGCTCGTCTCCTCCTCGGAAGCCTCCGCGGTCCCGACGGTCGCCCCTGAAGCCGCGGTCGTCGCGGTCGCCCCCGCGGAAGCCGCGGTCCTCGCGCGGGCCTCCGTCGCGGAAGCCGCCGCCGCGCTCGTCGCGGGCTTGGGGCTTGCCGTACCTGCTGCGAGCGCCCGCGCGGTCGGCGCGGACGGAGTCGCGGGAGCCGCCGAAGCCGCCCCTGCTGTCGTTCCGGCCGGATCCACCACGGGAGTCGTCACGGCGCGAACCGCCGAACCCCTCACCGCGGGAGGCTCCGCCGAAGTCTTCACGACGGGAACCGCCGGAGTCGTCACGGCGGGCTCCACCGCCGAAGTCGTCGCGACGGGGGCCGCCGCGCTGGTCGTCGCGACGCGAGTCGCGCCTGTCGTCCGAGCGGAAGGCGGGACGCCCGCTGCCGCCGCTCCTGGAGCTCGTGCCCCGGGAACCGCCGGTGCGTCCTCGACCGCGTCCATCACCGGACGGGGTGCTGCGCCTGTTGTTCACTTCGTTGTCTCCTCAAGGTTTTCCACGTCGTCGGGCAGGAAGGGCGCGAGCTCGGGGAGCTCGTCGAGGCTCTTCAAGCCCAGTCGCTCCAAGAAGTAGGAGCTGGTCCGGTAGAGCACTGCCTGGCTCTCCGGATCGGTGCCGGCCTCTTCGACCAGCCCCCTGGCGACCAGCGTCCGCATGACGCCGTCGCTGTTGACGCCGCGCACGGCGGCGACTCGGGCGCGGCTCACCGGCTGCCGGTAGGCCACGACCGCGAGGGTCTCCAGCGCGGCCTGGGTCAGCCGCGCCTGCTGGCCGTCGCGGACGAACCGCTCGACCAGCGGGGCGCAGTCGGCACGCGTGTAGAACCGCCAGCCGCCCGCGACCTCTCTCAAATCGAAACCCCGCCCGTGGCCGGAGTATTCCGCCGCCAGCTCGTTCAGCGCGGTCTCGACTTCGTGGGTGGGACGTTCGAGCACCTGGGCGAGGGTCATCGCGTTGACCGGCTCGTCGACGACGATCAGGATCGCCTCCAGCGCGGTATTCAACTCGACCTGCCCGGCAGCTTCTTGATCCGGCTCGTCACCATCGAGGAGGAAGGCCTCCTCCCCGACGGCGGTCTCGACGGAGTCACCGTGGGGCGCGCCGTCCACGAAAGGCACGGTCTCGGCGCCAGGAGCCCCATGGACCTCCGCCGAAGCCTCACCCTCGACAACCGAAGCGGCGTCGACCTCCACCTCGGGCTCGCGCCCGGCCTTCGGAGCGGCGTCGATCTCGGCCTCACGCTCGACTACCGGCGTCGGGTCAACGCCCTCGACAACCAAAGCGACGTCGGCCTCGGGCTCGGGCTCGGCTACCGGAGTCGCGTCAACCGCCGGCTCGGCGTCGATCTCGGGCTCGCGCTCCGGGGTTGACTCGGGCTCGGGTTCGGGCGTGGTCGGACGGGTCGCATCGGGCTCTCGTGCGGGCGCGGCCGGAGGGGTGGGCTTGCCGTCGGCGCCGAAGGCGGCCGATCCCGGCAGGGTCGCCCAGGCGGCCCCACGCGCACGCTCTCGCCGAGCGGCCGAGGCGTCGCCGGCAAGTTGCTCGGACGGCGAAGGGTCCCTCGGAGCCGGGAACTCACTCATCAGCAGCCTTCTCCGCGCTCTCTTCGTAGTCGTCGCCCACCGACACGTCTCCGTCGTCGGCGCCCGTCCATGTCACGTGCAGATCGCCGAGCGGCTCCACCTGCTCGAAGCTGACGACCGACTCCCTGAACAGCTCCAGCACGGCCAGAAAGCGGGCGATCACCTCGAAGGTGCCCTCGCAGTCGGCGACGAGGGTCCTGAATGTGGCCGTCCGCAGGCGCCGCAACCGCCGGACAAGGATAGCGGCTTGTTCCCTGACGCTGGCCAGCGGTTGGTAGATGTGCCCGACGCCGACGGTCGGCGGCAGCTTGGGCGTGAACGCCTTGGCCGCGATGCGCGCCAGCTGGTCGGGCCCGATGCCGAGGACCAGCTCGGGCAGCAGGTTGGCGAACTGCGGCTCCATGGGTACGGCCCGCGGGAACCGCAGCGACTCCTCCGCCATCAGCCCGGAGAAGACCTTGGCGACCTCCTTGTACGCCTTGTACTGCAGCAGCCTGGCGAACAGCAGGTCGCGCGCCTCCAGGAGCGCGAGGTCCTCTTCGTCCTCGACCTCGCCGCTCGGCAGCAGCCTGGCCGCCTTCAGGTCGAGCAGCGTGGCGGCGACCAGCAGGAAGTGGCTGGTCTGGTCGAGGTCCCACTCGGGGCCCTTCGACCTGATGTAGGCGATGAACTCGTCGGTCACCTTGGACAGCGAGACCTCGGTGATGTCGAGCTTGTGCTTGGAGATCAGCCCGAGCAGCAGGTCGAAGGGGCCCTCGAAGACGTCGAGGTGCACCTGGAAGCCCTGCGGCTCCGGAGCGGCGCCTTTGTCGGCTGATGGGTCGGCTTGCCGGGGTCGAGCCTCGCGCTCCTTCCCCGAGGTCGTTCGCGAGGTCGCGGTCACCTGGCCATTGTCGCAGGCTGCTGCCAGCGCGAGAGCACCTCTCTGGCGAGTTCGCGGTAGGCGTTGGCGCCGAGCGAGGACGGGTCGAAGGTGGTGATCGGCTCGCCCGCGACGGTCGCGTCGGGGAAGCGGACGGTCCTGTTGATGACCGTGTGGAACACCTTGTCGCCGAAGGCCTCCACGACGCGCGCGAGCACCTCGCGGCCGTGCAGGGTACGGGCGTCGTACATGGTGGCCAGCAGGCCCTCGATCTCCAGCTCGTCGTTGAGCCGTTCCTGCACCTTGCCGATGGTGTCCATGAGCAGCGCGACGCCGCGCAGCGCGAAGAACTCGCACTCCAGCGGCACCATGACGCCGTGGGCGCAGGTGAGCGCGTTGACGGTGAGCAGGCCGAGCGACGGCTGGCAGTCGATCAGGCACACGTCGTAGAAGGGCAGCAGCGGCTTGAGCACGCGCCCGAGCACCTGCTCGCGGGCCACCTCGGTGACGAGCTGGACTTCGGCCGCCGACAGGTCGATGTTGCACGGCAGCAGGTCGAGCCCCTCGACCCCGGTCTGGAGCAGCACGTCCTCGGCGGCGACGTCGCGCTCCATGAGCATGTTGTAAACCGTCAGGTCGAGCTGGAGCGGGTTGATGCCCAGGCCGATCGACAGGGCGCCCTGCGGGTCGAAGTCGACGAGCAGGACCTTCAGTCCGCACTCGACGAGCGCGGCGCCCAGGTTGATCGTGGTGGTGGTCTTGCCGACCCCACCCTTCTGGTTGACCATCGCGACCACTCGCGCGGGCCCGTGGATCTCGCGCGGCATCGGCTCGGGGAACACCGGGCGTGGACGCCCGGTGGGGCCGAGATTCACGCCCTTGGCCGGCGTGTTGGTCTTCGTGTCGCCCCAGGGGTTCTCAGGGGTCCCCGGGGTCGAACCGTTGGCGGTCACAGTCACCAGCTCGAACCTCCCTGACGGTCCCGAACCGGACCGTCCGGACGGACACTATGGCGTCAGCACTTAGGCGGCAAGAAGGCACGCCGACTACCGCACGACGCAAAGACTATAGATCACTGCCGGGCGCGGGGATGCGCCGCGGCGTAGACCTCGCGGAGCTTGTCGACCGTCACCAGTGTGTAGACCTGGGTGGTCGTCACCGAGGCGTGGCCGAGGAGTTCCTGGACCACCCTAACGTCAGCGCCACCGTCGAGGAGGTGAGTTGCGAACGAATGCCGCAAGACGTGCGGAGAGATCCCCTCCAGGCGGGCCCGCTCGGCGGCGGCCTGGAGCACCTCCCACGCGCCCTGCCTGGTGAGGCGGCCGCCGCGGGCGTTGAGGAAGACGGCGGGCGTGCCCCTGCCGTGACCCAGCAGGGACGGCCTGGCCCGCACCAGGTAGGCGTCGAGCGCCTGCCTGGCGAAGCGGCCGACGGGCACGACGCGGGTGCGTCCGCCCTTGCCGCGCAGCCGTACCTGGTCCTCCTCGAGGTCGTCGAGGGCCAGGCCGACGGCTTCGGAGATGCGGGCGCCGGTGCCGTACAGGAGTTCGAGCAGGGCGCGGTTGCGGAGGGTCAGCGGCGCGCCGTCGGGGCCGGAGGCGGCGATGAGCCGCTCGACGTCGGCGACGCCGATCGCCTTGGGCAGGCGGCGCAGCTGGCGGGGCGGGCGCACCTCGTGGGCGGGGTCGTGACCCGCGACGCCCTCGCGAAGGGCGAACCTGTGCAGGCCGCGGACGGCGGAGACCGCGCGCGCCGCCGAGCTGGCGACGAGGGCGGGATGCTCGCCGTCGCCCTCGCGCAGCGCGGCGAGGAAGGCGAGGACGTCGGCCTCGCCCACCTCGCCGAAGGAGACCCTGCCGCGCGCCTTGAGGTGCTCGACGTATCGGCGCAGGTCCCTGCGGTAGGAGGCCAGCGTGTTGGCAGCCAGGCCCCGCTCCACCGCCAGATGGGCGAGGTAGCTGGAGAGCACTGCCTCCACGAACGGTCCTCCTGTCACGCCTCCGGAGCGTCGGCGGGCCGCAACAGGGCGAATCCCTCTACCGATGCCGCATATGCGGCGAGGATACCGGCCACAGCCGGGGAATTGTGGATCATTCCCATGAGCGCCTTCTCGACCGCGTCCGCCAGGGGAACCCACTCCACCGGCATGTCGAACTCCTCGTGCCTGCGCTCGAAGTCGATCTCCGTCTCGGACAGGTCCCTGGCGAGGAAGACGCGGATGCGCTCGTCGGACATGCCGGGCGAGGTGTAGAGGTCGACGAGGGTGTGCCAGGTGTCGGCCTTGTAGCCCGCCTCCTCCGCCAGCTCGCGCGCGGCGGTGGCGACCAGCGGCTCGCCCTCCACGTCTCGCAGGCCCGCGGGCAGCTCCCACAGCAGGTGGCGCGTCGGGTGGCGGTACTGCCTGATCAGCAGCACGCGCTCGTCTGCGTCGAGCGCGAGGACCGCCACCGAGCCGGGGTGGACGACGTAGTCGCGCTGGGCGATCTCGTCCTGCGGCATGCGCACGGTGTCGGTGCGCACGCCGATCACGTGGCCCTTGAACTGCTCCTGGGAGTCGACGACCTCCCACTGCTCGGGGGAGTCGGCCACGGGACCGCCGCCGATGACGCTCACTTGCTGGCCGCCTTGGTCGAGCGGCCCTCCGCGTAGGCGAGCGAGGCGCCGATGAGGCCCTTGAACAGCGGATGGGCGCGGGTCGGCCGCGAGCGGAACTCGGGGTGGGCCTGCGTGCCGATGAAGAACGGGTGCGTCTCGACTGGCAGCTCGGTGTACTCCACCAGGCGGCCGTCGGGCGAGAGCCCCGAGAAGACCAGGCCGACCTTCTCCAGCTGCTCGCGGTAGGCGTTGTTGACCTCGTACCTGTGGCGGTGGCGCTCGTCGGCCTTGGCCTTGCCGCCGTAGAGCTGGCGGGCCAGCGTGCCCTCGCCGAGCTTGGCGGTGTAGCTGCCCAGGCGCATGGTGCCGCCCATGTCGCGCTCGCCCGAGACGACGTCCTCCTGGTCGGCCATGGTGGAGATGACCGGGTGCTTGCTGTCGGGGTCGAACTCGGCGCTGTTGGCCTCGGAGACGCCTGCCAGGTTGCGGGCCGCCTCGATGACCATGCCCTGCATGCCGAGGCAGATGCCGAGCAGCGGGATCTTGTTCTCGCGGGCGTGGCGGATGGCGCCGATCTTGCCCTCGATGCCGCGCACGCCGAACCCGCCGGGGATCAGCACGCCGTCGACGCCGTCGAGCTCGCGGGCCGCGCCCTCCTCGCTCTCGCAGTCGTCGGACTTGACCCAGCGGATGTTGACGCGGGCGTCGTTGGCGAAGCCGCCCGCGCGCAGCGCCTCGGTGACGCTCAGGTAGGCGTCGGGCAGGTCGATGTACTTGCCGACGAGCGCGACCGTGACCTCCTTGGCGGGCCGGTGGACGCGGCGCAGGAGCTGCTCCCACTCCTTCCAGTCGACGTCGCGGAACGGCAGGCCGAGGCGGCGCACGACGTAGGCGTCGAGGCCCTCGGAGTGGAGCACCTTGGGGATGTCGTAGATGGAGGCGGCGTCGACGGCGCTGACCACCGCGTCCTCGTCGACGTCGCACATCAGGCTGATCTTGCGCTTGATGGAGGTGTGGACCGGACGGTCCGAGCGCAGCACGATCGCGTCGGGCTGGATGCCGATGCTGCGCAGCGCGGCCACGCTGTGCTGGGTCGGCTTGGTCTTCAGCTCACCGCTCGGCCCGATGTACGGCAGCAGCGAGACGTGCAGGAAGAAGACGTTGTCGCGGCCGACCTCGTGCCTGATCTGGCGCACCGACTCGAGGAACGGCAGCGACTCGATGTCGCCCACCGTGCCGCCCACCTCGGTGATGACCACGTCCACGCCGGGACCGGCCATGCCGCGGATGCGCTCCTTGATCTCGTTGGTGATGTGCGGGATGACCTGGACGGTGTCGCCGAGGTACTCACCGCGGCGCTCCTTGGCGATGACGTTGGAGTAGACCTGGCCCGTCGTGACGTTGGCCGAGCCGTGCAGGTCGGTGTCGAGGAAGCGCTCGTAGTGGCCGACGTCGAGGTCGGTCTCGGAGCCGTCGTCGGTGACGAAGACCTCTCCGTGCTGGAAGGGGTTCATCGTGCCAGGGTCGACGTTGAGGTAGGGGTCGAGCTTCTGCATGGTGACCCGCAGCCCGCGGGCCTTCAGCAGGCGGCCCAGGCTGGAGGCCGTGAGCCCCTTGCCGAGACTGGAGGCGACACCGCCGGTGACGAACAGATGCTTGGTTTGCGATGCGCTGCGCAAGAAGTCTCCCGTGGCTCGAGGTGTGGCGTTGACGTCCACGGGCTCTCAGGATATCAAACGCCGCCCTCGACATGCCCGAACGGCGTACCAGAGAGTAACTTTGGGCTCTATGTCACTTGTACGGCGGGCGGCCGGCTCCCTCGTCCACCGCTTCTACGCAGCCATCCGCGCCGCCGGGGCGATCACCCCCGCCAGTCCCGCGGGGTACCGGTTCAGGCGGCTCGGCGAGGGCGTCAGCATCGCCTTCCCCGTCGGCGCGATCTTCGGCGAGCGGTGGATCGAGATCGGCGACCACACGCTCATCGGGGAGCGGGTCTCGCTGTCGTGCGGCATGGGCCCAGGCGTCGACCTCGGGCCCGACTCCATCCTGCGGATCGGCGGGAGCTGCTCGATCGGCAGGGGCAGCCACATCGTCGCCCACCAGTCGATCGACATCGGCGAGCACGTCTTCACCGGCCCTTACGTCTACATCACCGACCAGAACCACGTCTACGACGACCCGGAGACGCCGATCGGCAGGCAGTGGCCACGCAACAATCCGGTCTCGATCGGGGCGGGGTCGTGGCTGGGCGCGGGCGCGATCATCCTGCCGGGCACCAGGATCGGGCGGCAGTGCGTGGTGGCGGGCGGCGCGGTGGTGCGCGGCGAGTTTCCCGACCACAGCGTGATCGCGGGGGTGCCCGCCAAGCTCGTCAGGAGCTACTCGCCCGAGCTCGGCTGGCACGCGCCAGGCGTCGCCTCTCTGGACCGCCAGACCGCCTGATCCCTCTCCGCGCCGCCTGGTCTCTCGCCGCACCGGACGACGTCATGGGGGCCCATGGCGGGCACGGGTCCCAGGGGTTAGCGTCACGTCATGCGGACCGCGATCTGTGAACGCCTCGGCGTCGAGTTCCCCCTGTTCGCCTTCAGCCACTGCCGCGACGTGGTCGCCGCGGTCACCAACGCCGGCGGCTTCGGCGTCCTGGGCGCCGTCGCCTACAGCGCCGAACAGCTCGACACCGAGCTGAGCTGGATCGACGCCCAGGTGGCCGGCCGGCCGTACGGGGTGGACGTGCTCGTCCCCGGCAAGACGGAGGGGCCGCGCTCGACCATCCCCTCCGACCACCTGGCCTTCACCACCGGCCTTCTCCAGCGGTACGGCGTGCCGTACGCGGGGACGCTGGGCGAGTTCGGCGAGCGCGTCACCCCGAGGGGGGCGACCGAGCTGATCGAGGTGGCGCTCAAGCACAGGGTCGGCCTGATCGCCAGCGCGCTCGGGCCGCCTCCGCCGCAGATGGTGACGATGGCGAGGGATGCGGGGGTGCCCGTGGCCGCGCTGGTGGGCACGGTGGAGCACGCGTGCAGGCAGGTGGCCGCGGGCGCCGACCTCATCGTCGCGCAGGGCACGGAGGCCGGAGGGCACACCGGCGAGATCGCCACGATGGTGCTGGTGCCGCAGGTCGTGGACGCCGTTCAGCCCACCCCCGTGCTGGCGGCGGGCGGCATCGCGTCGGGACGGCAGATGGCGGCGGCCATGGCGCTGGGGGCGCAGGGGGTGTGGTGCGGGTCGGTATGGCTGACGACGGAGGAGGCGGAGACGCCGCAGTCGGTGAAGCGGAAGATGCTGGCCGCCACGTCGCTCGACACCGTCAGGTCCCGTTCCCGCACGGGCAAGCCCGCCCGTCAGCTCGCCTCCGCGTGGACCTCGGCCTGGGACTCGGGTGAGGACAGCCCGGGGCCGCTGGGGATGCCGTCGCAGATGCTGCTGGCCGAGTCGGCGATGACGTACGTCGTGCGGGCGGCCGAGCGGGGGGAGCCGGGGGCGGTGGAGCTGGCGAACTACTTCGTCGGGCAGGTGGTCGGCCAGCTGGACCAGGTGAAACCGGCGCGCAGGGTGGTGCACGAGATGATGGAGGAGTTCGCGGAGACGATCGAGCGCCTCTCCCGCATCACCGGGTGACGCCCCTGAGCCGAGCCTGAGCATCACGGTCCGGGGAAGATCCGGCGTCGGGTCCGACGTCACGGCGAGCACCGAAGTCCTGCCGGCGTTAGCGTGAAGGACGGACGGTCACCCGGTGACCGCGGCGGGCTGCAGGGGGCTTGCCGTACAGGATGGGAACAACGATGCTCGCAGCACTGACCGGTCTCGGCCTCAGCACCGCGGCCGGACTGAACGCCTACATCCCGCTGCTCGTCGTCGGGGTGCTGGCCAACTTCACCGACGCGGTCAAGCTCCCCGACGGCTACGCGTGGCTGTCCGAATGGTGGGTGCTGGCGATCATCGCGGTGCTCCTGCTCGCCGAGTTCGTGCTGGACAAGGTGCCCGTCGTCGACAGCGTCAACGACGTCATCCAGACCGCCGTACGGCCCGCGTCCGGCGGCGTGGTCTTCAGCGCCACCGCGGCCGCCGCCGAGTTCGACCGCTCCACCTGGATGGCGGAGCACCCGTGGGCCGGATGGCTGATCGGCATCGCGACCGCGCTGCTCGTGCACGTGCTGAAGTCCACGGCCAGGCCGGTCGTGAACGCCACCACCGGAGGGCTCGGCGCTCCCGTGGCCAGCGCGGTGGAGGACGCCGGCTCGCTGGGCGTGAGCCTGATCGCGATCTTCCTGCCGGTGCTGGTGCTGATCCTGCTGGCCGGGCTGGCCGTGCTCGGATGGTGGCTGATCAGGAAGGTTCGCAGTCCGTCGAGGGAGTGATGTGTCCTCACTCCGGAGACTGACTCCGCGAGGCGGCCCGCTCCTCTAGCCTTCGAAGAGACGCGTGCGGGCGCCCTGTGGCCCCCGCCCCGGCGCCCGCACGTCCGTCAACGGTTCAGGACGAAACGCGTCCGGTCGCGAGGGATCAACTATCCTCTCAGGTAAAGGCCGGACGGGAGGTCCCTCCAATCAGCACATTCCTTCTGATCCTGCTCGCGATCTTCGTGATCTTCCTCGTGCTCGCGGGCGTGGTCGTCTACGCCCTGGTCAAAGTGGGCAAACGGGCCAGCCGGTCGGCCCGCCAGGCCACCGCGCGCCTGGCCACCCACGTCAACGCCATGGGCACGGGCGACGCCGCCGAGGTCGAGCGGCTCCGCCTCGACCTGCGCCGCGAGGTCTCCATGACCAGGCAGGCGATGGACGCCGCCATGCAGCAGGGCTGGGGGCTCGGCGACCTGCCGCAGCTGATGGGCGAGCTTTCCCGCCAGGCCGACGTGCACGACACCCAGCTCGGGATGTACGCCCAGCAGCGCCGGGTGTCCCCCTACGTCGACCACGTCACGCTCGACCGGCTCCGCGAGCACCAGGCCAAGCTGACCGCCATGTGCGCCAGGATCAGGGCCGACCTGCTCGACAGCCAGGTCCACCACGCCGCCACCGGCATCGACGAGCTGCACGCCCGCACCGAGCTGGAGATCGAGTCGCGCCGCCGCACCGTCGACCCGCTGGACGAGATCGACGAGCTCTACAACAAGACCATGCAGGAGCGCCGCGACCAGACCTGACGGTCACCGTCCGTGTCATAATGGATCCGTCGCGTGATCCCCCTGAGGAGGTACCCGATGACCACCGCACTTCCCGAGTGGTTCTGGCCGGGCCCCCCTGGTGGATGGACCGCCGACATGCTCGATCGCCTCCCCCCCGACGCGCCCAAGCACGTTGAGCTGATCGATGGGTCCCTCGTCATGATGTCGCCGCAGACCTACTACCACATGCTGGTCATCGACCTACTTAGAGACCGACAGCTGGGTATCAGGCCACCCGCTCATCTCGCGGTCGCACGAGAGATGACAGTCACCCTCGGCATGCGTCAACGCCCAGAACCGGACGTCCTCGTTGTGAACAGGTCGGCTGTCCTTTCCAACGTCACGTCATTCAAGCCGGAAGACGTCCACTTGGTCGTCGAGGTGGTCTCGGATGAATCCAGAGATCGTGACCGGCAAACCAAGCCCATCAAATACTCCAACGCGGGCATCAAGTACTTCTGGCGCATCGAGTTGGAAGACGATCGTCCCGTCGTCTACACCTTCGAGCTCGAACCGGCCGTCAAGGCCTACGTCCCCACCGGCATTCACCGCGACAAGCTCCACACCAACATCGGATTCGACGTCGACATCGACCTGGACCTCGACCAAGTCAGGGGATGAGGGTCCAACCCGTGTAGTCGGGGGCGTCGGTGGCAAGGTCCTCGTAGGTGGCGCCCTTGTTGATGCGGGCGCGCATCGCCTGGGCCTGCGGCGTCGTGGGCAGCTGACCACCCAGCACCAGGGGCAGGCCGACCTGCCAGCTCAGCAGCGCCATCGGTGAGTGCCGGTGTCCGTTGCGCAGGACGGCGATGCCGACCCTGATCGCGTGCTCGTTACCCGGCATCACGCCCGGTCTGTCGACCTCGCGGGCGGCGTAGCGGAAGCCCTCGTCGAGGTCACAAGGCCCGCAGCCGCTCGGGCCCCTGCCCCGCCTGTTGCCGCATTCCGCGCACGTCAGGCGTTCGTAGGCGGCGTCGACCACCCGCCAGTCGTAGCCCTTGATCTCGTCGACGACCATCTCGGCGAGGGCCGGATCGTCGTCGAACCCGTGCTCTGCCAGGAACGCCCGGTAGCCCTCCTCCACGACGCGGTCGGCCAGCGCCAGGCAGCGACCACAGCCGGGCGCTCCGCCGTACGGCCAGCGCCCGCACTCCGCACATCGCTCCATGCCCGCGATCGTAGGCGACCGTAAATCCGTTGTGCCGCCGGTTATCTCTCCGGCATACTCGTCGAGGCTTCGATCGAAGGGAGGGTGAGACCGTGACGACGACTGTTCGTGTGCCGTTTTCCACGTCCTCTTTCCTTCCCGCCGGGCAGCAGCCGACCTGATCGCGCGCCGGTGGGCATCCTCATCAGGAGATCACCACCGTGCCGAAGAAGCACCGCCTCGACGCCGACGACCTCGAGTGGCTCGAGAGCAACCCCGTAGACCTCGACGGCCCGCCCGCCGGTGACCGCTGGTCCACCTGGGACCTCAGCACCCCGACCGAGCGCGGCCCGCAGCCGCATCCGGACTGGCTGGTCACCGAGCTGGCCGCCGTCGACACCGAGCTCGGCATCCTCAAGACCGGCAAGGAAGCCGACGTCCATCTCATCTCGCGCGGCGTGCCCGACACCGGCAGAGTGTGCCTGCTGGCCGCCAAGCGCTACCGTTCCACCGACCATCGGCTCTTCCATCGCGACGCCGGATACCTGGAGGGCCGCCGCATGCGCGACTCGCGTGCGAGCAGGGCCATGGCCTCCAGGACCGCGTTCGGCAAGCAGGTGATCGCGGGGCAGTGGGCTCAGGCGGAGTTCACGGCGCTGGTGCGGCTGTGGAAGCTGGGGCTGCCGGTGCCCTATCCGGTGCAGATCCTCGGCACCGAGATCCTGCAGGAGTTCGTGGGGACGGCCGACGGCTACGCCGCTCCCCGGCTGGCGACCGTCGACGAGGGGCTGGACGAGCTGTGGGAGCAGCTGGTGGAGGCGATGGTGACGCTCGCCCGCGCTGGGCTCGCGCACGGGGACCTCTCGCCGTACAACCTGCTCGTCCATGAGGGGAGGATGGTGATCATCGACCTGCCGCAGATCGTGGACGTGATCGCGCATCCTTCGGGGCCCGACTTCCTCGACAGGGACGCCCGCAACGTGGCCACCTGGTTCGCGCACAAAGGCCTGCTCGTCTCGGGCGACGGCCTTTCGGCCCTCCTCCGCGCCGAAGCAGGCCTCGCCTGACCTGTCCGGGGCGCGTCCCCCTCGGATCGCGCCCCGGATGGCGGTCACGTCGCCCGGCCGTCCTGGTCCTCATGGGCCAGGTCCAGGAAGAGCGCGGCCGACCAGCCGAAACCGCTGGTCGCCCGGCCCGCCCTGCGGCCCGTCAGCGGGTTCCAGTACTCGTAGAGACCGCCGCCGTCGCGCACCATCGCCAGCGTGCGTTCCCGCAGCTCACGAGCCGTCTCCGGATGGCCGGACCGGCGCAGGCCGTCGATCAGCAGGTAGTTGACGTTCAGCCAGACCGGGCCGCGCCACATGGCGTCGGGGTCGAACCTGGGGTCGTCGAACGCGACGGTGGGCACCGGACGCTCCCCCCAGAAGCTCGGCGAGCGCAGGTCCTCGACGAGCCGGGCGGTGATCGCGGCGGGGAGCCGCCCGGTCACGAGCGGCATGAGGTCCAGCGGGGTGCGCACGGCCGCCTCTTGTCCCGCGACCCTGGTGACGAAGCGGGTGCCGGTCCATCGGCGCGCCACCATGAGGTCGACGAGCGCCTGGGCCTTGGCCCGCCACCCGGAGGGGTCGCGGCCGAGCGCGGCGGCGATGTCGCCGAGCCGGTCGTACTGCAACGCGAGGTAGGCGTTGAGGTCGGGAGGCTCGGCGCGCGGCCCGTGGTCCCAGATGGGGCTGTCGTCCAGGCCCGACGAGTACGGGTGGAGGTATTCGGCCAGGCCGTCGCCGTCGGGGTCCGAGCGGGCGAACCACCACTCCTGCGAGCGAGCCAGCGGCTCGTAGACCTCGGCCAGGAAGTCCAGGTCGGGATCCACCTCGTGGATCTTCCACACGGCCCAGGCGGTGAGCGGCGGCTTGGTGACCGGCACCACCTCCCTGACGGGCTCCCCTCCCACGTGCTGGGCCAGGCGGGCCAGGTCCGAGCGGGGCAGGTCGGTGGTCTCGGTGAGCACCCCGTGGTCATGCACCACGTCGGGGATCAGGCCGTCCGGCCGCTGATGGTCGATCAGGATGCGGATCTGCTCCCTGGCCAGCGCCGGGTCGGCGTGCCTGAGCGCGATGGCGTGGAAGTAGGAGTCCCAGTTCCACAGTCCGACATAGCCGTACTTGGAGGGGATCAGCGACTCCCTGCCCCGGATCGGCACCAGGTTCACCGCGAGCGTCCACCACGCCTGCTCCGCGCGTTCGCGCAGCGCCTCGGGCACGGCCGGCATGGCGGCGAACCAGTCACGCCAGCGCGCGGCGGCCGCCGCGAGCAGCGCCTGGCCGTCGCCGACCGGAGGGCCGACCAGCGTGAGACAGCCGTCGATGTCGGCCTCTCCGCCGTCCCACACCGCCCGGGCGTCCCTGCCGGTCAGCACGATCGTGTCGGGATCGGCGAAGGCCATCGCCACGCCGCCCTCGAAATCCACCCGGTCGGGCAGCGCCTGCCGTACCGGCAGCTCCCTGTCCCCCGCGAGTACCCGCAGTCCCGTCAGGACGGTCGTGTCGCGCAGCGGGGTCTCGTAGAGGGCCCTGGCGATCCAGAGGGAGCCGTCGTCCGCCGCCATCACCAGCAGCCGGGAGCCCCGGTCGGTGAACGGCCGTTCTCTCAGATCCAGCATCAGCGCCCGCCCAGTCCGGAAGCAGCCATCGAGTTGATGATCTTCCTCTGGCCGATCAGGAACGCGATCAGCGTGGGCACGACCGCGATCGCCGAGGCCGCCAGGATGAGCCCGTAGTCGATCGCCGTGCGCTGCCCCGAGAACTGGCTCAGCAGCAGCGGCACCGTGGCCAGCTCGGGCGAGTTCAGGAAGATCAGCGGGAAGAAGAACGAGTTCCACGAGGCGAGGAAGGCGATGATGCCGAGCGCGCCCAGGCCAGGGCGGATGTTCGGCAGCACGACGTTCCAGAAGCACCGCCAGCGGCCCGCCCCGTCGATCCTGGCTGCCTCCTCCAGCTCCACGGGGACGGCCCTGATGAACTGGCGCAGCAGGAACACCGCGAACGGGTTCGCGATGGTCGGCACGATCAGCGACAGGTGCGAGTCGATCCACCCGAACTGCGCCAGCATCAGGTACAGCGGCACGATCGTCACCTGCGTCGGCACCATCTGGGTGGCCAGGAACAGCACGAACAGCACTCCCGAGCCCCTGAACCTGATGCGCGCGAAGGCGTAGGCGGCCATGGCCGAGGTCAGCAGGGTGAGAGTGACGTTGATCGCGGCGATGTAGAAGCTGTTCCAGTACGCGGTGCCGAACGGCATCGCGGCGAGCGCGTCGGGATAGTTCTCCCAGCGCCACGGGGCGGGCAACCAGTCGAGCGGGTTGTTCAGCATCTGCCGTACGCCCTTGAACGACGTCAGCAGCATCCAGACGAACGGGAACAGCATCGCCAGCCCGCCGATGGTGAGCACGGCGTGCAGGGCTACCTGCCGGGATCGCATCCGGGCCCCCTCACGTGTCGTAGTGGACGAGGCGCTTCTGCGCGGCGAACTGGACGAGGGTCACGAGCAGCGTCAGGACCAGCAGGATCAGCGCGGCGGCGCTGCTCATGCCGAACTCGAAGTCCTTGAAGCCGAGCTCGTAGACCTGGTAGACGATCGTGCGCGCGCCCTCGTTGTGCTCCGGGTTCACCAGCACGTAGATCTGGTCGAACGCCTGGAACGAGCTGATCACCGCGACCACCGTCGAGAAGAAGATCGTGGGCGAGAGCAGGGGCAGCGTGACCGAGCGGAAGATGCGCAGGGCGCCCGCGCCGTCCATCCTGGCGGCCTCGACGATCTGCGGCGGGATGGTCTGCAGCCCGGCCAGGAAGATCACCACGTTGAGGCCGAGCGACGACCAGATCGTCACGATGGCGATGGCCACGATCACCCAGCCGGGATCGCCGAGCCAGTCGGGCGCGGTGATGCCGAACCACCGCTCCAGCGAGGTGTTGAGCACGCCGTACTCGTCGCCGGCCAGGATGATCTGCCACATCAGCGCGACGGCGACCGAACTGGTGACCACCGGCATGAAGTACAGCACGCGGTAGAAGCCGCTGCCCTTGACGCTGTTCAGCGCGACCGCGATGAGCAGCGACAGGCCGAGCCCGAACGGCACGGTCAGCAGCGCGAGCTTGACCGTGTTCCACACGGCCAGCCCGAACATCGGATCGGAGAGCTGGGCGGCGAAGTTGTCCAGGCCCGCCCACTCCTTCTGGCCGAGCCCGTCCCACCGCATGAAGGCCAGCACGACGGCGAACCCGAGCGGGAAGACCAGGAACACGGCCAGCAAGGCGAGCTGTGGCCCGAGGAAGAACGCGGCCCACCAGCCGTCCCTGTTCCTGATGGTCTTCGCCCGGCGGGCCGCCCGCGGGCGAGCCTCGGTGAGGATGGCCACGGCTAGCCCAGCTTGCTCTCGACGAGCTTCTGCAGCTCGGTCATGCCCTGGTCGAAACCGACCTTGCCGGTCCACACCTTCATCAGGTGCTCGTTGATGTCGGCCGTCAGGCCGGGCACGGAGACCTCCTCGGGGTAGTTCGCGAAGCCGGTGTCGCGCACGTCGAGGAAGGTCTGGGCGTGGGCGGGGTACTTGTCCTCCAGGACGATCTGCTCGGCGCCCTTGACGGACGGCACGGCGCCGCCGCCCTTGAGCCGGAGGAGCTGGCCGTCCTTGCCGACGAACTCGGTCAGGAACGTGAACGCCTCCTTGGGCAGCTTGGTGTCCTTGTTGATGGCCAGGTAGGAGGCGGCGACGGCGCCCGGCATGGGTTCGCCGGTCTGCGAGGGGAACGGCACGATGTCGTAGTCATCCAGCTCGCCGCCCTTCTTCAGGGAGTCGATCACCCAGCGGCCCCCTGCGTAGAAGCCGACCTTGTGCTTGAGGAACTGGGTGCTGGGGCCGTTGCTGTCGGGCAGCGTGTCGGCGCTGAGGAACGTCTTGTCCTGGTAGCCCTTGGCCAGGGTCTGCAGCGCCTCGCGGGACTTGGGGTCGGTGGTGGCGACGAACTTGCCGCCGTCCCACACCTTGCCGCCGAAGCCGTTGATCACCGAGTACGTGGAGCCGTACCAGTTCCAGAAGATCGAACCGGCCTTGCCCGCCGCCTTGAGCTTGGCGTTCATGTCCAGATATTTCGCCATGGTCCACTGCTTGGCCTCGTGGAGGGCGGCCGGGTCCTCGGTGATCCCTGCGTCCTTCAGCGCCTTCTTGTCGAACCAGAGGACCTCGGGGTTGGTGTCGTTGGGGACCCCGTAGATCTTGTTGTCGCGCTTGGCGCCGCCGTAGATGCCGTCGAAGAAGTCCTCCGGCTTGCTCTTGGAATCCGACCCGGACAGCTTGTCGTCGAGCGGGGTGAGCACTCCGGCGGAGACGAACTTGCCGATGTTGTCGTCGCCCACGAAGAACACGTCGGGCGCCGTCTTGCTGGTGAGCTGGGCGAGCAGCTTGGGGTGGTAGTCCTCGTAGCGCGCGACCGACTCCAGCTTGAGCCGGATACCGGGATTCCGCTTGTGGAAGTCGTCGGTGAACTTCTGGTAGAGCTTCAGGTCCTCGGCCGATCCCCAGGTCGACCAGCGGACGGTGACCTGGCCTTGGCCGCTGCTCGTGCCGGGAACGTTCCCTCCGCCGCTGCCGCTGCACGCGGTGGTGGCGAGGGCGAGGACGCCCAGGATGGCTAGCGCACGCTTCATGGTGGCTCCTTCAGGCTTGTTCATGGGGGGTGTCGAGGCGAGTGGGGTCAGGCACAGCGGTGTCAGGCCGGGGCCGGGGCCCCGGAGGGTCAGGCGAGGCCGCCGCCGTCGACGACGAGGGCGGATCCGGTGATGTAGCTGGCGGCGTCGCTCGCCAGGAAGAGCACGGCCTGGGCGATCTCGTCAGGGGTGCCTGACCTGCCCATCGGCCGGTCGGCCGCGTCGGACTCGAAGGCGGCCCAGTCCTCTCCGAGTTGGCGGGCCTCGTCGCGCAGCATCGGCGTGTCGGTGTCGCCCGGGTTCACGGAATTGACCCGGATGCCGGCCCTGGCGTGGTCGATGGCGAGGGCGCGGGTCATGTTGACCACCGCGGCCTTGGAGGCGCAGTAGGAGATGGCGTTCCCGCCGCCCTTGAGGCCCCAGCCCGAGCCGGTGTTGACGATGGAGCCGCCCTCGGTCATGGCGGGGATGGCGTGCTTGCACATGAGGAAGACGGACCGGACGTTGACCGCCATGACGCGGTCCCACTCCTCGACGTCGAGATCAAGGGCCGTGGTGCGGCGGATGATGCCCGCGTTGTTGAACAGCACGTGCAGCCCGCCGAAGGTGTCGACGGCGGTCTGGACGATCCGCGCGCAGTCGTCGGGATCCGACACGTCGGCCCGCACTGCCACCGCGGCCGTGCCACCGGCCTCGGTCTGGGCGGCGATCTGCGCGACCGTCGCCTCGGCTCCTGGGGCGTCGATGTCGGCGACCACCACCCTGGCGCCTTCGCGGGCGAAGGCCAGCGCGGTGGCCCGCCCGATGCCCGAGGCACCGCCCGTGACGATCGCGACCTTGCCCTCGAGCGTGTTCATCCGTGGAACTCCTCACTTGCCGTACAGATCTGATAAATCGTGCTTTCGCGGTACCCGGTGATCACCTGGACGTGCCCGCCGAGCTTCCTGTCGAGGTCCTCGTCGCCGCTGTCGGCCAGCAGCGGCCGCCCCCGCAACGCGGCCAACTTCTGCGCGGTGGCCAGCACGAGCAGCGGCCGGCCCGTGGCGCCCCCGTACCCGATGACCGCGTCGAGCACTCTGGGGGACACCTGCTGGTTCCCCCGGCCGAGGACGAACCCCTGCCCGCCGATCACCGACAGCACGACGACCGCCTCCCTTTCCGCGACCAGAGAGAACAGCTCCGCCTCCGAGACGTCCCCCGCGACCAGCACGCCCCGGTCGCCGGCCTCGACCACGTCCACCCCGAGCAGCGTGGTCGTGAGCCCGAGCGCGCGGCCGACCGCCTGCGTGGTGGCGCCGGGGCCCAGGACGTAGCGGACGCCGGGCCGCATGCGGGCCACGATTTCCCGCGCGATGCCCTCGACGGTGGCGGGGGCGACTGTGGAAGACCCGGCCTTCCGCCCCGACAGGGCGGCCCTGGCGGCGGGGACGCGCAGGCTCCCGTAGAGACGCGGGCTCACCAGCCCCTGCCGGTAGCGCTCCTCGTCGAGATCCACCACCTCGGCCTCCACCGTGCCGGCGCCCGCCGTCCCCGACCCGTTCCGCAGGCCGGAGGCGTAGCCCGCGGCGAGGAACCCCGCCGCGGCCGGGCTGACGGCGAAGCACCCCGAGTAGACCTTCACCCCTGCCGGGATCCCCAGCACGGGCGGCGCCTGGTCACCGAGCGCTCGGACCGCGTCGAGGACGTCCCGCGCGGTCCCGTCACCCCCCGCGAACAGCAGCAGATCGACATCGGCGAGCGCGAGGACCGCCAGCCTCGTATCCCGTGCCGTGGTGGCGCCGGCCGATCCGGGATCGGCCGCGGGCGGGGGTGACGGTCGTACCAGCGCGCAGGGCGCTCCGGCGTCGAGGGCGCTGTGCTCGCCCATCGAGCCCGGCACCGTGACCACGCGGGTGCCGGGGCGGCGGGCCAGGAGCGCGCGGACGGCGCGTGCCGCCCGCTCCCCCGCCCGGGGCGTCGCGCCCCGGGCCAGGGCCTCGCGCTGCACCTGCGCGCCGTCGCTGCCCTTGAGGCCCGCCGCCCCGCCCAGCCCGGCCACCGGGTTGACGACCAGCCCGACCACCACTTCGCGGTCGGGGAACGGGGCGGGAGTCCGCGGGGCGGCGACGTCGGAGGTCATGACAGGTGCTTACGGACGTAGGCGCGCCAGGTAGGCGCCCACTCCTTGGGGTCGTCGAGCGATGACGTGTCGATCTTGTGCACGCTCTGGTTGTAGGGCGCGCCCTTGACGAACTCGGGATCCGTGCGCGCCTCGGAGGCCACGTGGGCCAGGATGGCGGCGTACTCGTCCAGATCCTCCTTCGAGTACGACTCCGTCGGCTCCAGCGTGAAAGGCTCAGGCACCACGTACGGGTGGTGGCTGGTCCAGTAGTGCACGCCGAAGTCGGCCGCCCGGACGCCGATCTCCTCCGAGTGGACGCCGGTCTCCTCCGAGAGCTCCTCCCAGGAGTAGCGCACCTGTTCGACGCGGCGCTTGTCCCACGGCGCCGACGCGCCGGGGATCTGCAGGATCTTGTGCATCAGATAGTTGTTGTTGAGCACGGCCGTCTCGGCCACCTGCCGCAGTCCCTCGGCGCCCATGGCCATGATCCAGGCGTAGGCGCGCACGATGTTGGGGGTCACACCGAGGAACGGGCGCACCTTGCCGATCGAGCGGGGCGGGGTCTCCATCCCATAGGCGGTGCCGTCGAAGCTGACGACCGGGCCCGGCAGGAACGGCTCCAGCTCCGCCGAGACGCCGCACGCGCCCGCCGCGGGGCCGCCGCAGGCGTGCGGGGTGGAGAACGTCTTGTGCAGGTTGAAGTGGCACAGGTCGAATCCGGCGTCGCGGGCCCTGGTGATGCCGAGGATGCCGTTGGCGTTGGCCTGGTCGTAGCAGGCCAGGCCGCCCACCGAGTGCACCAGCTCGACGAACTCCCTGATCCGGGGGTTGAAGATGCCGGTGTCCTCCGGATTGGTGATCATCAGGGCGGCGGTGCGGGGGCCGATGGCCGCGCGCAGCGCCTCGATGTCCGGGTAGCCGTCGGCGTCCGGCATCAGCGTGATCACTTCGTAGCCGGCGGTCTTGGCGCAGGCGGCGTTCGACGGGTGGGAGAACATCGTGGTGATGACCTGGTCGCGGTGGCCTTCGCCGTTGGCGGCGTGGTAGGCGCGGATCATGGCGATGTTCGCGTAGATGGCGGCCGACCCGGATCCGGGCTGGAGGGAGACCCTGGACATGCCGGAGATCTCCGCCAGCATCCGTTCGAGCCGCCAGTAGATCTCCAGTACGCCCTGCACGGTCTCCTCGTGCTGGAGCGGGTGCAACTCGGCGATCGCGGCGGCGAACCGGTCGTTGACCTTGGGGCTGTACTTCATCGTGCAGGTGCCCTGACCGACGTCGATGTTGAGGTCGACGCCGAGGTTCTCCTGCGACAGGCGCAGGTAGTGCCTCAGCACGTGCAGCTGCGACATCTCGGGCAGTTTCGGGGCTTCGGCGCGGCGGACGGACTCGGGGAGCTCGACGAGCGGGGCGCCAGGCTCCGGCACGGCGAGGCCGCGGCGGCCGGGGGCGGACAGCTCGAAGATGATCGGCTCGTCCCAGCGCGCCTGGTGGAAGCGGCGCAGCGGCGGCTTCGGCGCGACTGGGAGCTCGGCGAAGGATTCCGCGGTGTTCACAGCACCTCCTGGACGGCTGCGGCGAGACGGTCGATGTCGGCGATGGAGTGGCGTTCGGTCACGCAGACCAGCACCGTGCGGTCGTCGAGGGGGACGCCGCCGTAGATGCCGCGGGCGCGCAACCCGTCGAGCAGGGCCGCGCTCGAGGGCACCTCGATGGCGAACTCGCGGAAGTGGATCGCGTCCCGGTGCAGCACCGTGACGGACCCGGCGAGGGCGTCCATGGCGTAGCGGGTTCGGGCCAGGATGGTCTCGCCCAGGTCCCGCATGCCCTGCGGCCCCATGAGCGCCAGGTAGACGCCGGCCGTGATGCCCCAGAGGGCCGCGGCGGTTCCCACCCATTCCTTGCCCTCCTCGCGCAGGGCGAAGGAGGTGCGGTCGTAGAAGACGTCGCCGAAGCCGTACTCACCGGGCACCTTGGTGGGCGCGATGCCGAACAGCCGGGAGGGGAACTCGGCGACCAGCGGCTCGTGGTCCTGCGTGGCGATGTATCCGGCGTGGCCGCCGCCGTAGCTCTGGTGCATGCCGAGCGACTGGATGTCTCCGCAGGCGATGTCGGCGCCGTAGGAGGAAGGCGGGGCGAGGACGCCCAGCGAGATGGGGTCGGCGCTGACCACGAGCAGCGCGCCGTGCGCGTGGGCGAGGTCGGCGAGCTCACGCCCGCGCATCTCGACGACACCGTAGACGTTGGGAGTCTCCAGGTAGATCGCCGCGTAGGAGTCGTCGAACCCGGCCACGGAGATCTCGCCGCTCTCCCCCACAGGGGCGAGGGCGATCTCGATGTCCGGGCTGAGGAAGTCGCGCAGCTTGCTCAGCTTGTCGGCGCTGACGGCACCGCTGACGAGCACCTTCGAGCGCCGGGTGTAGCGGCACGCCATGCGCAGGGCCGTGCCCGCCGCCTGGAAGCCGTCGTAGGTGGGGACGTTGACCACGTCCATCTCGAGCAGCTCGCCCATCATGCTGACGTACTCGAACAGGGCCTGGAACCGTCCGTGGTCCTCGTACGGCTCCCCTGCGTAGGCGGTCAGGAACTCGCTCCGGGAGTTCACCTCGTCGCAGACGGCCGGCACGTAATGGGGGTAGCAGCCGTGCCCGAGGAAGCTCAGCGCCTCCTCCGTGTCGGTGACGCGGTCGAACAGGCCCTTCATGTGGCGCACGAGGTCGTGCTCGGCCGTGAAGGGCTCCGGGAGGTCGAGTGGCCGGGCCAGGCGCAGGTCCGCCGGGATGTCGGCGTAGAACTCCTCGACGCTCGACGCGCCGATGGCGGCGAGCATCTCGGCCCGCACGCCTGGCTCGGCGTTCGGAATGTACGGGTGCGTCACGTGTCTCCTTCGATCCTGAGCACGACGGCGTCGCGCGGGGCGAGGGTGATGACCCCTCGCAGGTCGGTCTCGCCGAGCAGGTCCCTGCCTGGCTGCGGGAGGGTGACCTGCTGCGGGGTACTGGTGTGGTTGAGCAGGAAGAGGTGGTTGTCCCGCCGGGCGGCCTCGACGCCCCGGGGGACGTCGATCGCCGGGACGTCGTGGAGCACGCGGTCGAGGACCGGCGTGACGTCGTCGAGGAGGCAGCTGACGTAGGTGACGTTGCCGTTGCGGGTGATGGCGGGCAGGCCGTCCAGGTCTCCGCCCTCGTAGCGGGCGAGCACCTCCACGGCGTCGCCGACCACGCGCGGCCACTCCGCCCACGTCCTGGCGAGGCCGACGTCGCCACCGGCGTGCCGTACCCGCTGGGTGACTCCGTCGGGGAGCGGCCAGAACTCGTCGATCGCGAGGCCCAGCAGCTCGCGGAGCGGGCCGGGGGCGCCGCCGTCGTGGACCTGGTCCGACTCGTCGACCACGCCGCTGAACGGGCCGACGACCAGCTCTCCGGTGACCGACGCCAGCGCCTTGGCCTGCTCGGCCGTACACAGGTAGAGGTTGGGCACGATCACCACGCGGTAGGCCGACAGATCGCGGTCAGGGGGCGCCAGGTCGACGGAGATCCCGCGGACGTGCAGCGGCGCGTACCAGGCGAACAGCAGGTCCTTGAGCTTGAGGCGGTTCGACGGCATCGACTCCGGCGCCTCCAGCCCCCACCAGCTGTCCCAGCCGAGGACGAGCGCCACCTCGGCGCGCGTGCCGGTGCCCGCGACCTCGGCCAGCCGCTGGAGGTCCGCGCCGAGCCGCAGCGTGTCCTGCCAGCCGCGCGTCGTGGTGCCGCCGTGCGGGAGCAGGGCCGAGTGGAACTTCTCCGGACCGTACTTCGCCTGACGCCACTGGAAGAACATCACCCCGTCGGCGCCGTGGGCCACCGCCTGGAGACTGTGCAGGCGCATCATGCCGGGCGGCTTGGGCGCGTTGACCTCGCGCCACGACACCGCCGACGGCGCCGACTCCAGCAGCAGCCAGGGGCGTCGCTTGAGCGAGCGCATGAGGTCGTAGCTCAGGGCGACCGCCACGTGCGACTCGGGGTCGGCCGGGTCGGGGTAGGCGTCGTCGCTCACCAGGTCCTCGGCCGCCGCCCACGCCCAGTAGTCGAGGCCGTGCAGGATGCTCATGAAGTTCGTGGTGACCGGTACGGCCGGCGTGATCTCGCGGAGCGCGTCCCGCTCGGCGGCGAACAGCTCCAGCAGGGCGTCGCTGCAGAAGCGGCGCCAGTCGAGGAGCTGGGCGGGATTGACGGGCCCTGGCGCCTTGCGGGGCGGCTCGATCTGCTCGAAACCCGTGTAGTGCTGACCCCAGCAGGAGGTGCCCCAGGCGGCGTTCAGCGCGCCGACCGTGCCGTAACGGGCCTGGAGCCAGGCGCGGAAGTGCCGGGCGGACTCGGGGCAGAAGCATTCGAGCGTGTGGTCGGCGTACTCGTTGCCGACGTGCCACATCGCCAGCGCCGGATGCTCGGCGTACCGCGTGGCGATCGCCGTCGCGAGGCGCACGGCGTGCTCTCGGAAGATCGGCGAGCTGGGGCAGTATCCCTGCCGAGACCCGAACTCCAGCCGCACTCCCTGGGCGTCGACCGGCATGACCTCCGGGTGCCGGCGAACCAGCCAGGGCGGCGGGGTGGCGGTCGCGGTGGCGAGGTCGGCGGACACCCCGTGTTCGTGGAGCAGATCGAGGACGCGATCCAGCCACCCGAACTCGTACACGCCGGGCGCGGGCTCCAGCCGGGACCAGGAGAAGACCGCGACGGTGGCCATGGTGACGCCGGCCTCGGCCATGAGCCGGACGTCCTCGGCCCAGACCTCCTCCGGCCATTGCTCGGGGTTGTAGTCACCGCCGAACAGCAGTCCCGGCACTCGGGTCAGGCGCACGAATCACTCCTTTCAGGATGTCCCAAATCTGTATTCAGAATTCATAGTGTAGTATTTTGCACTACGTCAAGCGCTGAGCAGATCAGGGCCAAGACTGAAGGAGCCTCATGCCGATCGAGCGGCGACCGCTACGCGAGCAGATCAGGGAAGAGCTGCTGAGCAGGCTCGATCGGGGTGACTTCGCCGCGGGGACGGACATCAACGAGGTCGCGCTGGCGACCGAGCTCGGCGTCAGCCGCACTCCCCTGCGCGAGGCCTTGATCACCTTGGCGGGCGAGGGCGTGCTGGAGAGCAACCAGGGCAGGGGATTCCGGTTCGCGCCGGTGAGCCGGAAGGAGTTCACGGAGCTCTGCGAGATCGTCGCCGCGCTGGAGTCGCTGGCGCTCGACCGCTCCGACCCCGCCTACCTCCGTGAGATCGCGCCCAAACTACTCAGGCTGGCCCGCGACTTTCCCGACAGGATCGCCGAGCAGCAGGTGATAGAACGCCACGACGACGAGTGGCACGACCTGCTGCTGAGCGGCTGCCGCAACGAGCGCCTGCTGGATCTCATCACCAGCGTCAAGGCCGGGATGCGCCGCTACGCCCACCTGCTCACGGGCGACGAGACGCCCCTGGAGCGCGAGCAGGCCGAGCACTGCCGCGTGGCCGAGCTCCTCATGGCCGGAGACCTGCCCCAGGCCGCCGAGGCCCTGCGCGACAACTGGGTCAACGGCATGGAGCGGATGATGTCGCGCATCCCCGCCTCCTCCTGAGGGAGTACGCGTGACGGACCGGCGGCCACCGGTCCCCCGGTGGCCGTGAGCCCGCCTGCCGTACGAAGGGCTACTTCACCCCTGCCTCGCGCATGTCACGCAGCTCGCGCTTCAGCTCCTTGATCTCGTCGCGCAGGCGCGCCGCCACCTCGAACTGCAGGTCGGCCGCCGACTGGTGCATCTGCTCGGTGAGCGACTCGATGAGCGTCTCCATCTGCGCCCGCGGCATCTCCCCCGCGATCGCCTTGGCGTGCTGCCCTGCCGCCTTCGCCGCGAAGCCGGGCACCGGCGCCTTGCCGCGGGACTGCTGCCTGCCGCTGCCCATCAGCTGCTCGGTGTCGGCGTCCTCGCGCTGCAGCGAGTCGAGGATGTCGGCGATCTTCTTGCGCAGCGGCTGCGGGTCGATGCCGTTGGCCTCGTTGTAGGCGATCTGCTTGGCCCTGCGCCGCGAGGTCTCCTCGATCGCCCGCTCCATCGACGGAGTGATCTTGTCGGCGTACATGTGGACCTGGCCCGACACGTTTCGCGCGGCGCGGCCGATCGTCTGGATCAGCGAGGTCTCCGAGCGCAGGAAGCCCTCCTTGTCGGCGTCGAGGATGGCCACCAGCGACACCTCGGGCAGGTCGAGGCCCTCACGCAGCAGGTTGATGCCGACGAGCACGTCGTACTCGCCCATCCGCAGCTCGCGCAGCAGCTCGATGCGGCGCAGCGTGTCGACCTCGCTGTGCAGGTAGCGGACCCTGATGCCGAGCTCGAGGAGGTAGTCGGTGAGGTCTTCGGACATCTTCTTGGTCAGCGTGGTGACCAGGACCCGCTCGTCCTTGTCGGCGCGCTCGCGGATCTCGTGGACCAGGTCGTCGATCTGGCCCTTGGTCGGCTTGACGACCACCTCGGGGTCGACGAGGCCGGTGGGACGGATGACCTGCTCGACGACCTCGCCCTTGACCCTGCCCAGCTCGTAGGAGCCGGGGGTGGCCGACAGGTAGACGGTCTGGCCGATCCGCTCCAGGAACTCCTCCCACTTCAACGGCCTGTTGTCCATCGCGGACGGCAGGCGGAAGCCGTGGTCGACGAGGGTGCGCTTGCGGGAGGCGTCGCCTTCGTACATCGCGCCGATCTGCGGCACCGTCTGGTGGGACTCGTCGAGGACGAGCAGGAAGTCTTCGGGGAAGTAGTCGAGCAACGTGTTGGGCGCGCTGCCCGCCTCGCGGCCGTCCATGTGCCGCGAGTAATTCTCGATGCCGGCGCAGGTGCCGACCTGGCGCATCATCTCGATGTCGTAGGTGGTGCGCATCCGCAGCCGCTGCGCCTCCAGCAGCTTGCCCTGCCGCTCGAGCTCGGACAGCCGCTCGGCCAGCTCGGCCTCGATGCCGTCGACGGCCTTGGCCATCCGCTCCTCGCCCGCCACGTAGTGGGAGGCGGGGAAGATGTAGAGCTCCTGGTCCTCGGTGATGACGTCGCCGGTCAGCGGGTGCATCGTGGACAGCTTCTCGACCTCGTCGCCGAACATCTCGATGCGGACGGCCAGCTCTTCGTACTTCGGGATGATCTCGATCGTGTCGCCGCGCACCCTGAACGTGCCGCGGGTGAAGGCCAGGTCGTTGCGGGTGTACTGCATGTCGACCAGGCGGCGCAGCAACTGGTCGCGGTCGACCTCCATGCCGACGCGCAGCCTGGTCATGCGGTCGACGTACTCCTGCGGCGTGCCCAGGCCGTAGATGCAGGAGACCGAGGCGACCACGATCGTGTCGCGCCTGGTCAGCAGCGAGTTGGTCGCCGAGTGGCGCAGCCGCTCGACCTCGTCGTTGATCGAGGAGTCCTTCTCGATATAGGTGTCGCTCTGCGGCACGTAGGCCTCAGGCTGGTAGTAGTCGTAGTAGGAGACGAAGTACTCGACCGCGTTGTTGGGCAGCATCTCGCGCAGCTCGTTGGCGAACTGCGCGGCGAGCGTCTTGTTGGGCTGCATGACGAGCGCGGGCCGCTGCAGCCGCTCGATCAGCCAGGCGACCGAGGCCGTCTTGCCCGTGCCGGTGGCGCCGAGCAGGACGCTGTCCCTCTCCCCCGCCTTCACCCTGCGCTCCAGCTCGGCGATCGCCGTCGGCTGGTCGCCGGAGGGGGTCATCTCGGTGACGACCTCGAAGGGCGCCACCCTGCGCTGCAAATCTGTTACCGGCCGCATGCCATTCACTGTAGGTGGTGGCACTGACATTTCTGACGGCAAGCCCGCCCACCCCACCGCGGTCACCGGCTGGGGAAGGTCCTCACCGTCCCGGCACGCCGCCACCTCGGGCCTCGCCTCGGGACCCCTTCACCGTCACGGGATGTTGACATCCTTTTGCAAGCGATCATCAAGGGATGCCCGATACGGTACGGATTCCCCCCGGTTCGACGAGAGAGGTGCGATGTCTCGACCAAGAGAGGCCCTGATCCAAGCAGGTCAGGGCGTAGCTCAGGCCGTGGCCCAAGGCGGAAACGTTCGTCAGGCCATGGGCCAGGCCGTCGAACAGGCGGTGGGCCAGGTCGGTCAGCTGGCGGGGCAGGCACCCGGCTTCCAGCTCAACCCGCACGACTTCCTCGCCGCCCGCGACGGCGGCGTCTCCGTCGGCACGGTCATCGAGGCGCGCTCGGCGTCGCTGAACGAGGCCGGTGAGATCGTCAGCCGCAGCTTCAGCGAGCGCGGCCAGAACGGCGAGCCGCTGCACGTCATCTCCCCCGTCGTGATCCCCAAGGGCAGCACGGCCAAGGTGGTCATCCCGCTGGCCATCCTGGTCGTGTTGGGGCTCGTCGGCGCGCTCGGCAACGTGCTCCCCGGCATCGACGTGCTGTTCGGCCCGCACTACTGGCTGGTGCTCGTCGTGGCCGCGGCGTTCCTGTGGTGGCGGCGCAGCGTCGTCATGGTGCCCGAGGGCTGCAAGGCGCTGATCACCAAGTTCGGCAAGCTGGTGCACATCGCCGATCCGGGCAGGGTGACACTGTTCAACCCGTGGAAGCGGGTCAGCTACATCGTCAACACCACGCGCGAGTACCCGTTCAACGCGCCCATCCGCGAGGCGCCGACCCAGCAGGGCGTCAAGGCGAGCGTCGACCTGTTCCTGCAGTTCAGGATCGAGAACCCGGCGGAGTTCATCTTCGTGCTCGGCTCGGTCAGCGGCTTCCAGTCCAAGCTGCAGAACGCCATCAGCGAGGTCACCCGCTCGCTCATCTACGCGCAGCGGGCCGAGGACATCTACGACCTGGTGGGCGAGAGCACGCTGGGCATGCTCGACAACCTCAACCAGCAGTTCCTGCCTGCCGTACGGCTGACGGACGTGAACATCACCCACGCCGAGCCGTCCAGTCAGGAGTACCGGATGGACCTGGCGGCCCCCGAGATGGTGCGGGTGGCCAAGGAGGCCTACACCTACGAGTACGAGCTGCAACTGCGCAAGGAGCAGAACGAGGGCGACCTGATCAAGGAGCTGGCCGGGCTGCAGGAGACGCTGAGCGCCATCCAGGCCGAGATCGCCGCCTACCAGGCGCGCATGGACACCGCGCTCGAGCGGGCCTCGCACCAGGCCAAGGCACAGGCCAGGCAGCGGCTCGTCGAGGCCGAGTCGACGGCGAACGCCAACTCGGCGCTGCTGGAGGCCCAGGCGCTGGACATCAGGGCGCTGTCGGCGGCCGAGGCTCCCGAGATCCTCGACTACCGCTTCCAGCAGGACCTGCTGGACAAGCTGGAGTCGGTCGCCGGTCGGCTGCCGCAGGTGGTGCAGGTGGGCGAGGAGAGCGACATCGACTTCCTCGCGCTGGCCCAGCAGCTGGTCGGCGGCAAGGGCGCGGCGCTGTTCTCCTCGGAGGACATGGCGGCCATCAGATCCAGGCTGGGCGCGATCGGGCAGCGCGTCGAGGAGCGGGAGAACGAGATCTCGGCGCTGCTCAAGCGCGCCGCCGACGAGGTGGCCGGCGCGGCCGACCCCACCCCCGCGGTCATCCCCGACCCGGTGGTGCCGGCCGTACCCGCCGCAGTACCGTCCGCGCAGCAGCCCCAGGGCAACGAGGAGGACGACAACCGATGAGCCGCGAGTTCTCGAAGATCAAGGAGTCGCTGGCCGCCTGGTCCGACATCCGCCAGCTGCTGCGCGGCGGTGAGCAGGGCCAGCTCGTCCCGGTGGTCATCCCCAAGGACAGGCGCGGCTTCGCGTGGATGACGCTGGTGTTCCTCGCCCTGTACTTCGCGGGGATGGCCGTCTTCGCCGGCGAGCTGCTGGCGGCCCTCGCCGCCGTCGCCGTCCTGCTGGTCGCCATGGTCTGGATGTGGCGGCGCGCCATCATCGAGATCGAGGAGGGCACCACCGGCGTGCGCAGCAGGTGGGGCGCCATCACGGGAACCCTGCCTCCCGGTCGCCACTACCTGTGGCTGCCGTGGGACAGGGTGGACGCGGTCGTCGACACCTCCACCGAGATCCCCTACTCGGCCCCCATCGGCGCCTGCCCGACGGCCGAGAACGTGCCGCTGAAGTCGATCGAGTTCTTCCTCAAGTTCCGCATCGTCGACCCGGTCGCCTTCGTCCGCACGATCGGCGCGGGCAACTTCGACCTGGTGCTGTCGAGCGCCGTGCAGGACGCGATCAGGCAGCGCAGCCGCAGGGTCAACACCGAGCGCGCCTACGACCTGCGCGGCTCCGACGTCGGCGACATGCAGGAGGCCCTCAACAGGCAGCTCGGCAGGTACGGCGTGCGCATCACCGGCGCCAACATCCCCGACGTGCAGCTGCCCGACCAGTACCAGCAGCACCTGGCCACCCGTGAGAAGGTCGCCAAGGAGCTGTCGGCATACGAGCGCGAGTGGGAGCTGACCCGCAAGCGCCGCATCGACACCCTGCTGATGGAGATCGAGCGGTCGAAGAAGACCCGCGACGCCCGCGTCGTCGAGGTCAAGGCCGCCCACAACACCGCCCGCAAGGATGTCGCCCGCATGCTGGAGGAGCAGGAGACCGAGGCCCAGCGGGTGCGCTGGGAGATCGAGGCGCGGGGCAGGGCCGAGCTCACCTCCGCCGAGAACGAGGCGAAGGCGCTGCGCAGGCTCGCCGACTCCTACCGCGACAACCGCGCGGTCCTGCAGTACGAGCTGGCTCGCCGCCGCCTCGACGTGGGCGCCAAGCTGGCCGAGAACGCCCCGCAGCCGCTCGTCGTCCGTACGGCGGCCGGTCAGGGCGACTCGGCGCTCTCCACTCTGCTCCTGGCCCAGCTGCTGCCCAGGATCGCGGGGAACGGCCAGGCCAACCCGCCCGTTGGCCAGTAAAAACCTCAAGGAGAACCCCCATGGTGTTCCGCAAGCTGATGGCCGCCTTCGGCGCGGGCGTCGAGGTCGACACGGTCCTGCACAACGCCACCGTCAGGCCAGGCGAGGCCCTGCGCGGCGTGGTCAACTTCAAGAGCGGCAGCTCCGACTACAAGGTCGACGGGATCACCATCGACCTCACCGCGGTGGTCGAGGTCGAGAGCGGCGACAACGAGTACAAGACGACCTACAGCTTCCTTCGCCAGCAGGTGGCGGGCCCCTTCCAGCTGGCCGCGGGCGCCTCCCACTCCCAGCCGTTCCAGATCATGGTGCCGTGGGAGACGCCGATCAGCGCGATCGGCAACCACCCGCTGCACGGGATGCGTCTGGGCGTGCAGACGGAGCTGGCCCTGGCGGGCGCGATGGACAAGGGCGACCTCGACCCGCTGTACGTCACGCCGCTGCCCGCGCAGGAGGGCGTGCTGGCCGCGCTCGACAGGATGGGCTTCCGCTTCAAGAAGGCCGACCTGGAGCGGGGCACTCTGTACGGCTCGACGATGCCGTTCTTCCAGGAGATCGAGTACTACGCCGGCGGTCAGTGGCGTGGGCACTTCAACGAGCTGGAGCTGACGTTCATCGCGGGGCCCGCCCACATGGACGTCATTCTGGAGGCCGACAAGCGCGGCGGCTTCCTCACCTCCAGCCACGACTCCTACAACCGCTTCACCGTCCGCTACGGCGACCACCCCGGTGCGGCCGAGCAGGCGCTGCACTCGGGCCTGGAGCAGATGGCCCGCCGCCGGGGCTGGTTCTAGTCCGCCGGGTACGGCACGGCGCGAGGGTCCGCGTGGTCCCTCGCGCCGTTGCCGACGCGCGGCGGCGACGTCCACGGTGGGTCCTGCCGCCCTACCGCTCCGGCGGCGCGACGGTGTACATCCGGCGGATCCACCTGCCGTAGCGTGGCCCGCTGAGCGCCCGGTAGTCGTGAAGCCGGTAGACGTGGAAGACCGCTCGTTTCACCCACTCGGGCCCCGCGAGCAGGTTCGACGGCAGCGCGGTGATCGGGTACCCGCGATAGGAGCGCACGCGCACCCGCAGCCGCGCCGCCGTCGCCGCCTCCTTGGCGAACCTGGCGGAGGCGGTGTGGTCGAGGTGGTCGGCCGGCGTTCCCGACGGATCGGGGTCGAGCGTGCGCAGTTCGGTCGGCCTGAACCGGGTCAGCAGCGCCGCGAGCATGCCGATCACGTCCGCCTTCGACAGGCACCTGCCCGGCGAGGTGAACGCCCGCACGCAGGCCGTCGTACCGGACAGCAGCCGCGACAGCGCGTAGCCGCCGCCGTCGGCGCGCGGGTCGCCGCCGTCGGGCAGCCCCGCGAAGACCAGCCGCACCCTCGGGCTGCCGACCAGCCACTCGGTCCTGACGGGCACCCCGCCGGCCAGCACCGTACGGCCC
Source organism: Nonomuraea sp. NPDC049152 (assembly GCF_040648355.1). NCBI lineage: Bacteria > Bacillati > Actinomycetota > Actinomycetes > Streptosporangiales > Streptosporangiaceae > Nonomuraea > Nonomuraea sp. NPDC049152. The sequence goes on from NZ_JBEZDO010000001.1 coordinate 91,420, forward strand.
CGCCACAGGTCGGGCACGCCCGCCAGCCACGCGTAGGCGGCGCGGATGCCCTCCTGGCGCTGCCTGGCGTAGGCGTGCGGATCGTGCCGGTCCTCCAGGCCCGCCGTCCCCTCCCCCGCGGTGAGGAACAGCGTCATGGTGGGCCACCCCGCCGCCACGGCGCCGAGCAGGTCGGGGCTCATGAACAGCAGGTCGTCGTCGGGGTGCGCCACCACCTGGAAGAACCGCTCGCCCACCGCCGGCAGGCCGAGCAGGCGCCTGATCGGGCGGGCCGCGCAAGGCACGACCGTGAACACGATGAGCGCGACGGCGAAGAGCAGGCTGAGCGCGCGCATGCCGTATCGACCGAAGAACAATTCCCACCCCCGTGAGCCCCGTCCGTCGACCGTAATGGCGGGCGTAATGCGATGTCTTCAGCCAAAAGTCGGGTCTGTCCTCCTCCTCTGGTATTACCGTGCGCTGGTGATCGCCTGACACGCTCGTTACCATTGCCTGGGGGTCACGAGGAGGTGCGGGGCACACCATGAAGCGGCTCGTCATGGGGATGAAGCGGGTCGCGCCATGGGCGGCGCAGAACGCCGACGGCGCCATCGCGCTGTCTCTGGCGATCGTGGTGGGCGTGCTCGGCATCATGCCGGAGACGGTCGTCCCCGACGCCGTCCAGGCCCAGCTCATCAGCGCCGCGACGCTGGTCATCCTCGCCCTCGTCGCCACCGCCCTGCTCAGAGACCGGGTACGGCAGGCCCCTGTCGAGCGCACCATCACCTCGGGCGCGCTCACCCAGCTCCCCGAACGCCTGCAGCGCCTGGACCACCTCGAGTCGCTGGTCGTCAGCACCCGCAAGGCGCTGGACGAGCTGCAACTGGTCAGGGTGCTCGGCAGCAGGCAGGAGATCGGCGAGGCGCTGGCCGCCGCCCGCAAGGACACCACGAGGTGGAGCTTCAAGGGCGGCACGGGCACCTACCTGCGCGCGGTCACGCTGCCGGAGTGCGTCGCCGCCTCCCGCAAGGTCAGGCGGCACCTCACGATCACAGTCGAGATCATCGACCCCACGAACGAGGACGTCTGCGAGGCCTACGCGCACTACCGGCGCTCACTGTCGGACCTGCCCGACGGCACGGGCGAGCGCTGGTCGACCGACAGGGCGAGGAAGGAGTCCTACGCGACGATCCTGGCCGCCTTCTGGCACCGCCAGCGCTACGGACTGCTCGACATCAGCGTCGGCCTGTCCCACACGATGACGACCTTCCGCTGGGATTTGTCGGCCACGCGGCTGGTCATGACCGTCGAGGACCCGAACAGGGCGATGAGCGCCCTGGCCGGCACCTTCTACTACGAGAACTGCGACTCGGAGCTGCGGCTCAGCCTGGAGCAGGCCCGAAGGGTCCCCATCGAGCGCTACAAGGCGGCGCCGCTGAGCGACGAGCCCACGGTCGAGGAGGTCGAGGAGCTGTTCAGGCGGATCGAGCTGCCGCTGCCGAAGGCCTATACCGAGCACGACGTCGTGGACGTCGCCAGGAAGGCGCTGCGGGCGAAGGACCCCTACGGATCATGAGTCACCGGGCGGTGCACGAGGAGATCCTGCGCGGCGGGGGCAGGCGGTGGGCGCTGGAGGCGCTGGCCGACCTGGGCGACCTGCGGGCCGTACGGCATCCGCTGGGCTTCATCTGCCTGCCGCTCGAACGCGACGGCGGCGAGGGCGTGTGCCTGCACCTGTGGTCGAAGGCGTTCACGCACGCCGACGCCACCACCTCGCAGATCCACTGCCACAGCTGGGACCTGGTCAGCCACGTCCTCTACGGCCAGGTGCGCAACGTGCACGTGGTCGTCGAGGACGCGGGGGCCGACGCCACCCACAGGGTGTTCGAGGTGGTCAGCGATACCGGCGGCGACCGCATCGAGCCGACAGGACGGACGGTGCGGCACCGCACGGACCTGGAGGAGGTGTTCGGTGAGGGCGACACCTACACGCTGCCCGCCGACCGCTTCCACTCCAGCGTCGTCCCCGAGGACGGCGAGGCGGCCACGATCGCCCTGGGCAGGGGCCGCCCGGGCAGCCACGACCTGTCGCTCGGCCCGCTCGGCACGCCCGCCCACCACATCACCCGCGAGCACCTCGACGCCGCCGAGACCGCGCGAGCGGCGAGACTGATAGCCGAGCACCTCATCTAGGGAGGACCCCGTGGACCTCGAGCACGCTCGGCACGTGGCGGTGCAGGCCGCCGAAGCCGCAGGGAGACTTCTTCGCGAGGGCGGGCGGGGCGCGCTCGGCACACGGCCGAAGGGCGCGAACGGCGACGTGGTCACCGACCTCGACCTGGCCTCGGAGAAGCTGCTGCTCGAGCGGATCCTGACCGCCTTCCCCGGCCACTCGGTGATCGCGGAGGAGTCGGGCCTGGTGGGCGCGGCGAGCGGGGAGTGGATGTGGCTGATCGACCCGCTCGACGGCACCAACAACGTGGCCATCGGCCTGCCCGCCTACGTCGTCGGCCTCGCGCTGTGCCATCACGGCCTGCCCGTGCTCGGCGTGGTGCACGAGCCCGTCCCCGCGCACACCTGGTCGGCCGTCCGCGGGAGCGGAAGCCTCGGCCCTTCGGGGGTACGGCTGGCGCCGCCGTACCGGCCGTGGCGCCACGGACCCGTGGTGGCCTGGACGCAGGGCCACGGCGTCTCGCGCGCGGCGGCGCACCCGCTGAAGATGCGCCTGGACCTGGGGGCGCGGCGGGTGCTGCAGCTGTGGGCGCCGCTGCTGTCGTGGGTGATGCTGGCCAGGGGCGACATCGACGGCTTCGTGGGCTACTGCGCCGAGGCCGTGGACCTGCCCGCCGGTGCGCTGCTGGCCCACGAGGCGGGCATCGAGATCAGAGCGCTCGACGGCGGCCCCTTCCCTTGGGGCGTCGACGGCCCGCCCGAGGACCGTAGCTTCGTCGCGGGCCATCCTGAGGCGATCCCCGCCCTGATGGAGCTGGTCCGCTCGGCCTGAGGCGATCCCGGCGCCACGGAGCCGGCGGCTCAGCCCGAGGTCACCTGAGGGTGGCGACCGCGGCCACGATCGCCGCGACGGCCAGCCCCGCGCCCGTGAGCAGGAAGCGGACCATCGGCACCTTCACCCCGTGCCTGGCGCACGACTCGAACCACAGCAGCGTGGCCAGCGAGGCCCACGGCGTGACGACGGGGCCGACGTTGACGCCGATGAGCAGGACGAGCGGGTCGGCGACGACGCTCTCCAGTGCCTTGTAGGCGGGCAGGTTGTTGATCGCGTTGGCCAGGCCCGCCCCCACGAAGGCGGTCCTGTACGGGTCCTGCGCCTCGCCCAGCAGCCAGGACATGACCGCGGACAGCCCGTGGGCGCTCAGCGTGGGCACGACGAGGAAAAGCCCGGTGACGAAGATCAGCAGCTGCCACGGGACCAGGCTCCAGGTGAGCTTCTCCCTGTCCCGCACGAAGAAGGCGACCACCACGACGGCCGCCGCCACCGGCGCCGCGACCGAGACCGGCACCTCCAGCAGCAGCGCGCAGATGAACAGCGCGCACGCCGCGGACGCCGACCAGAACAGCACCCCGTCGGCGGCGGGCTCCAGCCGGGGAGGGGTGTAGCGCTGGTGACCCCGCCAGTAGAACACCCACAGGAACACCATCGTCACTGCGATCGCGGCGAGCTGGGCCACCCACATGTGTCCCGCGAAGTCCCTGGTGGACAGGTTGATCTTCCCCATGCCCAGCAGGTTGGTCAGGTTGGAGACCGGCAGCAGCAGGCTGGCGGTGTTGGCCAGCCAGATCGTCGACATCGCCAGGGGGAGCGCGGCGATGCCCGCGCGCGGGGCCAGGGCGAGCATGACGGGCGTCAGCAGGACCGCGGTGGTGTCGAGGTTCAGGAAGATCGTCACCAACGAGGCGAAGACCACGCACAGCAGGAAGAGCGCGACGTTGCTGCCCCGCGCCGCCACCGCCATCCTGGCCGCGATGACGTCGAAGACCTGGGCCTCCTTGGTCAGCTCCGCGAGCACGATGACCCCCACCAGGAAGATCATCAACGGCCAGATGCCGTCGAGCTCCTCCACCGCCCTTTCGAGCGGAAGCAACCCTGTCGCCACGAACGCCAGCCCGAGGGCGAGCAACCCGATCCTGATCCAGTCCAGGACCCCCAGTCGGCTCAGCACGGGTCGATCTTCGCACATGGGCCGGAACAGCGGGCTGATCGTTTTGCGTGCCGTTCCTCTCCACATCCTCGGCTCCACCGGGGATACTGGCGCAATGGCGCGTGACGGCAGGCCCACCGACATCTTCGTCAGCTATTCCCCCGCCGACACGGCCTGGGCCACCTGGATCGCATGGGAACTCGAAGCGGCCGGCTACCGGACGATGATCCAGGCCTGGGACTTCGTGCCGGGCACCAACTTCATCGACTTCATGGACCGAGGCGTCAGCGAGGCGCAGGTGGTCGTGGCCGTGCTGTCGCGCAACTACCTCACCTCCCGCTACGGCCGCATGGAGTGGCAGGCCGCGCTGCGGGCCGCGCCCGACAACCCCTCCAGCAGGCTGATCACCGTCCGCCTCGAGGACGTGCCGCTCGAAGGGCTGCTGTCCACGATCACCTGGGTGGACCTGGTCGGCGTCATCGATCCGGCCAAGGCCCGTGGCCTGCTGCTCAACCGCATCGCCGAGGCGGTCGCGGGGCGCGCCAAGCCGCACCGGCCGCCCGCCTTCCCGCACGACGAAACCGAGCCCGCCATGGAGGAGGAGCCACCGCCTTCGCGTGAGCACATCGGCAGGGCCAGGCGCACGCCGAGGTCGGCCCCCTCCTTCCCGCTCGGCCGGGCGGAGGAGCGCACGCGCGACACGCTCAGCGTGTTGCACCTGGGCGGCACCAGGTTCGGGCGGGCCTTGCCCGACCCGGGCGAGCCGTTCACGCCCGAAGAGCTGCAGGCCCGCATCTGGGCGGACCTGACCGGGATGCAGGACAAGGGGATGCCCAAGCCCGACCTGATGCTGGTCACGGGTGATCTGACGGAGTCGGGCACGCTCACCCAGTTCGGCCACGCCACGCAGTTCCTGACCAGCCTGCGCGTGCTGCTCGGCCTCGAACCGCGCCGCCTGGTCGTGGTCCCCGGTCCGCGCGACGTGACCAAGGCCGCCGCCAAGGCGTACTTCGCCACCTGCGAGGCCGACGACGTACGGCCGCAGCCGCCGTACTGGCCGAAGTGGCGCCACTACGCCGGCATGTTCGGCGAACTGCACCATGAGGGACCGGTGTTCGACGGCGGGCAGCCGTGGACCCTGTTCGAGGTGCCCGAGCTGCGGCTGGCGGTGGCCGGGCTCAACTCCACGATGGCGATGAGCCACCTGGAGAAGGACGCCTACGGGCTGGTCGGCGAGGCTCAGGCTGCCTGGTTCGCCGAGCGGCTGCGCGAGTACGAGGAGCGCGCGTGGCTGCGCCTGGGCGTGATCGGCCACGCCCCGAGCGGGCTGCGCGACATCACCACGATGGAGCGCCTGATCGGGCACCGGCTGAACCTGCTCTTCCACGGGCCTGGATCGGCCGCCGAGGGCACCGTGGGCGCGCCGCGGCGGCACCAGGTCGTCGAGCTCACTCCCACCGGCATCCGCGTCTGGACTCCCGACGGGGAGCCCGAGCGCACGCCGTACCGGTGGAAGGCCGCGCAGTCGACGTTCACCGGTGAGGCGGCGCCCGCCCCCGCCAAGGCGCCCGAGGTGATCGAGCGCGACCCGAGCCCCACCGCGCTGCTGCTCGACCGCATCACCGAGGTCTGCGAGGCCAGGCACGAGCGCATCAAGATCCGCAGGTTCGACACCCATCTGGTGATGACCTACCCGGAGGATGGCTTCGTCCGCCAGCTGATGATCGCCGCCCACGTCGGCGAGCTGACCGCCGAACACACAGGCTCCCTCGTACGGCAGGCGCACGCCACCACCCTCGGCCTCGAACTCGTCTACCAGGGTCCGCCGCCGGCCAGGCCGCTGCGCGAGGAGCTGATGCGCAGGGGCGTCAGGGTGCGCAGCTTCACCGAGTTCCAGGGCCTGCTCGACCTGTCGGAGTACGTCGCCGAGCAGTCCATGAGGTTGCGCGCCGACCGCCGCTACCCTCCGGAGCTGTACGTCCCGCAGCGCTACCGCGAGCTCGACCGGCCGGCTCCCGAGACCAAGGACGGGCTCACCGACGAGCTGATGCGGCTGCTGTCGGCCGACCACGGCAGGTTCCTGCTGCTGCTCGGCGACTTCGGCCACGGCAAGACGTTCGCGCTGCGAGAGCTGGCCAGGCGCATCCCCACCGAGCTGCCGCACCTGACGCCGATCCTCATCGAGCTGCGCGCCCTTGACAAGGCGCACTCCGTCGATGGGCTGGTCGCCGCGCACCTGGCCAACCACGGCGAAGAGCTCATCGATCTCAAGGCCTTCCACTACCTGCTGCGGCAGGGCAGGATCGTGCTGCTGTTCGACGGGTTCGACGAGCTGGTCACCCGCGTCACCTACGACAGGGCAGCCGATCACCTGACCACGCTGCTGGCCGCGGCCGAGGACAAGGCGAAGATTGTCGTGGCCAGCCGTACCCAGCACTTCAAGTCCCACGGGCAGGTGCTGACCACGCTCGGCGAGATGGTCGGGGTGCTGCCGCAGCGGCGGGTCTTCACCGTGGAGGACTTCACCCACGGGCAGATCCGCTCCTATCTGGCCAATCGCTTCACCGACGGCGACGAGGCCGAGGCCCGCATGTCGCTGCTCGAAGGCATCAAGGACCTGCTCGACCTCGGCCGCAACCCCAGGATGTTGAGCTTCATCGCCGATCTCGACGCCGAGCGGCTGCGCACGGTCGCCACCGCCCGGCACACGATCAGCCCTGCCCTGCTGTACGAGGAGATCCTCAGCTCGTGGCTGGCCTTCGAGGAGCGTCGCACCCGCGTGCCGGGGGCGCCCGCGACGCTCACCACCGAGGAGCTGTGGCGGGCGGTGACGGCGCTGGCGCTGCGGCTCTGGGACACCGGCGAGTCCTTCCTCGGCCTGGCCGAGCTGACCGAGATCGCCGAGACGCTCACCGATCTGGCCGACGGGCAGCTGACCGGCCTGCAGGCCGCCCACGCGGTCGGCACGGGCAGCCTGATGGTCCGCACCGACGAGGGCATGTTCGGCTTCATCCACGCCTCGGTGATGGAATGGCTGATCGCCAGGCAGATCGCGGCCGCACTGCCCGACTCGGCGCTGCTGGCCAGGCGGTCGCTGTCGGCGCTGATGGTGGAGTTCCTGTGCGACCTGGCCGACACCAGGGCCACGCAGGGCTGGGTGGCCACGGTGCTGTCCGACCCCGAGACCGACGACATGGTCAGGGCCAACGCGGTCAAGATCCTGGCGAGGCTGCGCACACCCGCCAAGGCCGACCTGCGCGGCGCGAACCTGCAGGGCGAGGACCTGTCGGGGCGCGACCTGCACGAGGTCGACCTCACGGGCGCGCGACTTGACGGGGCGACGCTCGCCGGCACCGACCTGTCCAGGGCGATCCTGCGCGACGCGCGGCTGCAGGGGGCGCGGCTCGACGGCGCCACCCTGGCCGGCGCCGACCTGCGGGGGGCGGACCTATCGGGAGCGCGGCTGTTCGGCGCTGACCTGAGCGACGCGGCCGTCGAGGGCAGCCGGTGGCACCGGGCCGCCCTCATCAACACCAAGGGGACACTGCCCGTCCTGCGCGGCGCGGCGATCGTCCCGCGCGACCCCGTCGAGGTGGAGCTGGCGCCCGCGGCGATCGGTGTGCCGTACGGATACCACTTCCAGACCAGCCGCCTGCCCGAGCCGATCGCCTACAGCCCCTCGGGCGCGCTGCTGGCGGTCGGCAACGAGGACGGCGGCGTGCTGCTGCTCTCGGGCGGCCTGCCGGTGCGCACGCTGCAGGGGCACAGCGGGCGTGTCTACGCGGTGGCCTTCAGCGACGACCTGCTCGCCTCGGGCGCCAGCGACGGCACGGTGGTGCTGTGGGACCCGCTCACCGGCGAGCGGCTGCACACGCTGCGCGGCCACGCCGACGGGGTGTGGCCGGTACGTTTCAGCCCCGCCGGCGACCTGGTCGTGGCCGGCGGCGGCGACGGCGTCGTGCGCATCTGGTCCACCGCGAGCGGCGAGCTCCTGCACCGCATGACCGGGCACACGGCGCCCATCTTCACCGCCGTCTTCACCCCCTGGGGGCTGGTCACGGGCGACTCGGCGGGCACCGTACGCGTGTGGGACCCCGTCTCCGGCAGCCTCATCCGCACGCTCTTCTCCGGGCAGGGCGCCGTCTACCGCGCCGCCTTCTCCGGAGACCTGCTCGCCACCGGCCACGAGGACGGCACGGTGCGCGTCTGGAAGGACGGCGAGCTCCTGCGCACCCTGTCCGGACATACGGGGCGGGTCTACTGCGTCGCCTTCTCACCCGCCGGCCACCTGCTGGCCACCGGCGACATCGAGGGCGCGGTCCTGCTGTGGGAGCCGCGCTCCGGCGAGTCGCGCGGCCTGCACACCACCCACAGAGCCGCCGTCTACCAGGTGACGTTCTCCCCCTCGGGCGAGCTGCTGGCCACCGGCGACTCCGACGGCACCGTCCGGGTGAAGGAGGTCGGCGGGCCAGGGAAGACCGAGTTGTCGGGACACCGCAGCTCGGTGTGGCCCTTCTCCTTCCGCCCCGACGGCGCGCAACTGGCCACCAGCAGCAACGACGGCACCACCCGCCTGTGGGACCCGATCACCGGGCAGTGCACGCGCGTCCTGCGCGGCCACGGCCGCCGCATCTCCTCGGTCGCCTTCAGCGCCGACGGCTCGATGCTGGCCACCAGCGGCAACGACGGCGTGGCCAGGATCTGGGAGCCGCGCACAGGACGCCGGCTGCGGGAGTTCACCGGCGCCTCCGACCGCCTCATCTCCGCCGTCTTCTCCCCCGCGGGGCCCGTCCTGGCCACCGCCAGCAACGACGGCGGCGTCCACTTCTGGAACGCGCTCACCGGTGAGCACGAGCGGGAACTGCACGTCGAGACCGACCACGTGTGGGCCGAGGCGTTCAGCCCTGACGGCTGGCACCTCGCCACCGCCAACGACGACGACAGCGTCCGGATCTGGTACCGGCCGACCGCCCGCCTGGTCAGCGACCTGGCCGACCACAAGGGCAGGGTACGCTCGATCGGCTTCAGCCCCGACGGGGTCTTCGTGGCCACCGGGTGCGACGACAAGCTGATCCGCGTCTGGCACGCCGAGTCCGGCGGCAGGGTGGCGACGCTGGAGGGGCACACCGACCGCGTCTACTCCGTCTCCTTCGACCCCTCAGGCCGGTTGCTGGCCAGCGCGAGCAACGACGGCAGGGCGATGCTCTGGGAGCTGCGCCCTGGCAAGCCATGGAACCCCAGGCGTCTCCACACGCTCAGCGGGCACTCCGGACGGCTGTGGAGCGCGGCCTTCTCCTCCGCCGGCGACCTGCTGGCCACCGGCGGCGACGATCTGACCGTCCGGGTGTGGGAGGTGGCCACCGGACGGCTCCTGCACACGCTGCGCGGCCACTCCCGCAGGGTGCTGTCCGTGGCGTTCTCCCCCGACGGGCTGCTGGCCAGCGCGGGCGACGACGGGGTGGTCATCCTCTGGCGGGACGGCGTACGGCAGGCCACTCTCCTCGGCCTGCCCGAGGGCTGGGCGGCGCTGGCGCCCGACGGGCGCTACAAGTTCCAGGGCGAGGTGGCGGGACAGTTCTGGCACGTGATCGGAACGGCCAGGTTCGAACTGGGCGAACTCGACCCGCACCTGCCGGCCGTCAGATCGGTCGCGCTGGACGCGGAGTTCTGATCGTGGTACATCGCGTCATATGAGAGTCTCCGAGCGGCTGCGTGACATCGCGCGACGCCGCTCAGCGAGCAGCCGACCCCCGAGGAGGCCCAGCGGCTGTTCTCGGCCCTCGGGCTGGTCACGGACCTGGAGCCGGCCGACCTGGTGGAGGTCACGCGGATCGCGCTCGACCACCTCGGCCCCTACCGCGACCACGTCCCGACACTCAGCTCCTGGGTTCCACGCCCGCTCGACCCAGGCAGCGCGCCCGACCACCGCGCCACGTACCGACGCTCAGCCCTTGAGCCGCTCCCACACCTGCTCGACCCTGGCCTCGAGGTCGTCGAGCGAGCCCTCGTTCGGGATCACGATGTCGGCGACGGCCAGCCGCTCCTCCCGGGTGGCCTGGGCGGCGATGCGGGCCCGCGCGTCGGGCTCGGACATGCCCCTGACCTTGGTGAGCCGCTCGACGCGGATCTCGTCGGAGGCGTCGACCACGATCACGACCTCGTACATCGGGGCCAGCTTGTTCTCCGCCAGCAGCGGCACGTCATAGACCACCACGGCGCCGTCGGGCGCGCTCTTCTGCAGCTCCGCGACCCGCTCGCCCACCAGCGGGTGGACGATCGCGTTGAGCGTGGCCAGCTTGTCAGGGTCGGCGAACACGATCGAGCCGAGCCGTTCCCTGTTGAGCGAGCCGTCCTCACGCAGGATCTCGTCGCCGAACGCGGCCACCACCCTGGCCAGCCCCTCGGTGCCGGGCTCGACCACCTCCCTGGCGATCTTGTCGGCGTCGATCACGACGGCGCCGCGCTCCGCCAACCGCCTGGAGACCTCGCTCTTGCCCGACCCGATCCCGCCGGTGAGACCCACTCTCAGCACACGCAGAGCCTATCCGCCCAGGAGATCCCTGACGTCAACCTCGCCGCATGTGCACCAATGTGAGGTGATCGTCCATTCGCTCCCGATGCGTCTCCTTGTAGCCCATGCGACGGTAGAGGCGCAGATTGCCGTCCGACAGGTGCCCGGTGAACAGGTCGAACGCCGTCGCCTCGGCCACCTGCTCGTGCAGGGCCTCCAGCAGCGCGGTGCCGATGCCCCGCCCCTGCGCGTCGGGCGCGACCACCAGCCGCCCGACCCGGCAGGTGGTGCCGGCCAGCTGCCCCCTGACCGCGCCGACGATCCGCTCGCCGTCGGTGGCCTTGAGCACGACGGCCGACTCGATCACCTTGCGCACCTGCTCCACGGACTCCACCAGCGGCGGGATGAACGGGTCACCGTACAGCTGGGCCTCGGTGACGTAGGCCGCCCGCTGCACCGTCAGGATCTCTCCCGCGTCCCGTGCCACCGCCCGCGCGATCATCCCCACACCCTACCGGCCCCGCCTCCCCCGGGTACGGCAAGCGCGTCACGCGCCCCGGCACGCAGTCGCGCTGCGCGGCGTCCCCGACGCCGACACCATGACGATCGCACCCGGAACGTTCGTGGCCCCTTACGAGACGATCCTCTCGTAAGGGGCCACGCGCTTTCACACCTTGCGGCTCGCCCTGGGCCCGCCCAACCCCCAAGAAATGATCTGGTTGGGCGTGATCGTGATGATCTGCCGAGACAAGCCCGGCACCGGCGGCTCGTGATCCGTCAAAGCCACCGCCGAACCCCGGATCTCGATCCCGCGCGGCGCCCACGGGTCCACCGAGGCAAGGTCGTCCACGACGAGCGACACGGTGCTGCCCTCCTGGACGTTCCTGAACTTCTTGGAGGCTCCCAGCGCGCCCCCGCCGATCGTGATCGTGCCGGCGGCGGCGTCCACAAAGAAATTCACGGGGTTGTTCTGCACCTGACCAACCGGAGAGACAGTGGCCAGGCGACCGAGGTGCTGGCTGGTCAGATAGTCAAGTTCAGGCTGGGTGAAGAGCATGCGAGCCAGCATGCAACCTTGACACCAACGCGGTCAAACGCACCGGCACAGCTCACCGACCCGGTGCCTTGCATCCGGAACCGCTCGCCATCCGGCCCGGTGAACGTTCGTGTCACCCACTAGAACTCGAGCGCGAACCGCGCACGCGGCTTCTTGCGAAACACCGCAGTGAGGTGCGGAACCAGTACCCCGCCCCGCCAACCGGCGCGCTGAGTCCCAGACGCGCATCGTGTCCGGCACTCTGGGCGAACGTCGGTGATCGACACCCGCAGGCTGACCACGCCGGCGCCGTTGGCCGCATCGGGTGTTCGGGCACGGTGAGGGCAAGGTTCGATAAATTGGCCAGATGTCCTTTGCCCGCACACTGGCCCGGCCGAGCGAAGCTCCCGCTTTATCGCGACTGGCGTGGCTGGACGCGCTGCGCGGCATCGGCGCGGTCGCCGTGCTGGCCGAGCACATGCTGCCGTGGGTGATCCCGTCCCTGCGGCCGTACTGGTTCAACCTCGGCATGTACGGCGTGCTGGTGTTCTTCCTCGTCAGCGGCTACATCATCCCGACCTCGCTGGAACGCCGCGCCGACGTCGGCGGCTTCTGGGTCGGCAGGCTCTTCCGCCTCTACCCCCTCTACCTCACCGTGATCGCCCTGGTCCTGGCCACGTCGTGGTGGATCCCGATCCGTGAGGCCGTCCCGAGGGAGGCGTCATCGGTCGCCGCCCACGCCACGATGCTCCAGGACGTCCTGGGCACCGGCGCCGCGGTCGACACCATGTGGACCCTCGCCTACGAGATGGTGTTCTACCTGCTCGTCACCACCCTGTTCGTCGCGGGCGCGCACCGCCGCAGCGGCCCGATCGCGACCGTGTTCGGGTCGGCGGCCGTCGTCAGCGGTCTGTTCATGGCCGCCGCGCCGATCCCGCCGGGTCCTTGGCCTTCGTGGCTGGCGTTCACGGTCTTCTTCGGCGGCATCGCCTGCCTGATCAGCGGCAGGTTCGTGCAGGCCGCCACCTACGTCATGGGCGCGGGAGCCCTGGCCCTCCTGGTCCTGACCAGCAGGGTGCCGTGGTTCGGGCTCGCCATCCTCGCCGTCATGTTCGTCGGCACGGCCATCCAGCGCTGGGAGCGAGGTGAGGGCGGGCTCTGGCCCGTCGCCGTCACCGCCGTGCTGGTCGCGGTGGCCCCCGCCTGGGCGATCCAGGCAGGCTGGTGGTGGGTACGGCCCGGCGTGTGGATCACCACCATCGCGCTGGCCGCCGCGACCTTCGCGGGCGCGATGGTGCTACGGCGACGCGGGACGTTCCGTTTCCTGGCGTGGCTCGGGATGATCAGTTACTCGCTCTACCTGCTGCATCACCCGCTGCTGAAGGCCTTCATCACGGTGACGGGGGATCTGCGCTGGGTCCCGCTTCCGATGCAGGTGTCGATGGCGGCGCTGTTCCTGGTTCTGGTGGTGGGGGCCAGTTGGCTGACGTACCGCTTCGTCGAAATCCCCATGCAGCGCTTCGGCCGCCACCTCACCACCCGCCGCCCCTGACCGAGGGAACGCATCCCCCACGCCCGAGACCCGCCCCCTGACCGCAAGACACGTCCCCCATGCTCCTGGCCACTCCCGTCTGGCCCTCAGGCGAGCCGCTGAACGTCAGTCTCTGGCTGCCCGGCTGGACTGCCGTGTCGGGCCGGTCGGGTCGACATCCCTGCCTCGGCCCGTCGGTTCCGATTGCGAGCGCGATCTGTCGAGTCCAACCCACAACGCCGGATCCGTTGGGGTGGCCAGCCACGGGCGCTCGGTGAAGCGTGTCCCTGGCCAGACCCCGGCCACGTGCCAGGGGTGGCGCGTGACCCGGCGTGCCGTACCGCACGGAAGTCGGCCGCGTGACCCCGCGCTCCTGCAGCACGAAGGCGCGGGTGCCGTAACGGACGAAAGCCTGCCATATGACTCACGGGGGTGCCGCGCTGTGGGAAAGCTCGTCGGGGGGAGGCGGGGAGAAGACGCGAAACAGCCCCGCACGGTGTCCGTGCGGAGCTGTTTCGACTAGCTCAGCTCGAGAGGAGCGTCAGCTCTGACCGCCCGCGAGCTTCTCGCGCAGGGCCGCGAGGGCCTCGTCCGAAGCGAGCGCGCCGGCGGCCGGAGCCGAGGACGAGCTGCTGCTGGACGGAGCCTGGGTCTCGCCGGTGTAGGACGAGGGGACCTCGCCCGCCTCAGCCTCGGCCTTGCGGGCCTCCTCGATCTGCTTCTTGTGAGCCTCGAAGCGGGTCTGCGCCTCGGCGTACTGGCGCTCCCACTCCTCACGCTGCCTGTCGAAGCCCTCGAGCCACTCCCCGGTCTCCGGGTCGAAGCCCTCGGGGTAGATGTAGTTGCCCTGGTCGTCGTAGGTGGCCGCCATGCCGTACAGCGTCGGGTCGAACTCGACCTCGGCGCCGGCGCCCTCGTTGGCCTGCTTCAGCGAGAGGCTGATCCTGCGACGGTCGAGGTCGATGTCGATGATCTTCACGAAGATCTCGTCGCCGACCTGGACGACCTGCTCGGGGATCTCCACGTGGCGCTCGGCCAGCTCGGAGATGTGGACCAGGCCCTCGATGCCCTCCTCGACCCGGACGAACGCACCGAACGGCACCAGCTTGGTGACGCGGCCCGGCACGACCTGGCCGATCTGGTGGGTGCGGGCGAACTGCTGCCACGGGTCTTCCTGCGTCGCCTTGAGCGAGAGGGAGACGCGCTCGCGCTCCATGTCGACGTCGAGAACCTCGACGGTGACCTCCTGGCCGACCTCGACAACCTCGGAGGGGTGGTCGATGTGCTTCCAGGACAGCTCGGAGACGTGAACCAGACCGTCGACGCCGCCGAGGTCCACGAACGCACCGAAGTTAACGATCGAGGACACGACGCCCTTGCGGACCTGGCCCTTCTGCAGGGTGTTGAGGAAGGTCTGGCGGACCTCGGACTGCGTCTGCTCGAGCCAGGCACGGCGGGACAGGACCACGTTGTTGCGGTTCTTGTCCAGCTCGATGATCTTGGCTTCGAGCTCGCGGCCGACGTAGGGCTGCAGGTCGCGAACACGGCGCATCTCGACCAGGGACGCCGGCAGGAAGCCACGGAGGCCGATGTCGAGGATGAGACCACCCTTGACGACCTCGATGACGGTGCCGGTGACGATGCCGTCCTCGTCCTTGATCTTCTCGATCGTGCCCCAGGCGCGCTCGTACTGGGCGCGCTTCTTGGACAGGATCAGGCGACCCTCCTTGTCCTCCTTCTGGAGAACCAGGGCCTCGACGTGCTCGCCGACCTCGACAACATCAGCCGGGTCGACATCGTGCTTGATCGAGAGCTCACGCGAGGGAATGACACCCTCGGTCTTGTAACCGATGTCGAGCAAGACCTCGTCTCGATCGACCTTGACGACGGTGCCCTCGACAATGTCGCCGTCGTTGAAGTACTTGATGGTCTCGTCGATCGCGGCGAGGAAGGCCTCTTCGGAACCGATGTCGTTGACCGCTACCTGCGGGGTGCTCGAGGTGGCCTCGGTGCTGCTCGTCATGTGTGGAATTGCTCCGAACGCGGACAGATGTCGATGTGGCGGATGCGCAGCAGGCTCTCTTCCGCATCAAGCCGAGGATGACGTCATCGACGAGACCGAGCGCGAGCCCGCTCCGTCTGAGGCGCGCGCGAGCCCACAGCGCAGCGATCAGCATATGAGACCTGGCGGGCGGGGTCAATCCGAGGACACGGGAGAGCAACGCGCGCAAAGCCGCGTGAGGCCGCCTAGTAGGCGTTGAGCTGGGCTCTCCGCTTGGCTGCGATATTACCCTCAGATTCCCGTGGGATGGAGATGCGCTGGGGGTCCCCGTCGGAGACAAAGCGCTCGCCAGGGTGCTTGTTCAGCCATTCCAGCCAGTACTGTGAGCACCACTTTCGGCACTCGCCCCGCTTGCCGTTGCTCTGGATCCGCTGGATCGCGCCCGCGTCGAAATTTTTCGCGTATGGCGAAAACGAGGGCTCGGCGCCCGCGAGGAAGACGCCCTCGAAGTCGTAGTCGGTGCCGTCCCACGACCCGCTCTTGGCGATCTTCTTGGGGTGCGGCATCGAGCCGAACGGCAGTGCGAGCGTGTCGCCGACCGGCGCGCCGAGCTTCTTCAGCAGCCGTTCCAGCCTGACGATCTGCTCCTTGACCTTCTTCTTCGGCAGCACGGCCAGGTTGGGGTGGGACCAGGTGTGGTTGGCCACCTCGAAGCCGCGCTCCGTCAGCCATCGCACGGCCTTGGCCTGGTCCTCCTGACGCTGCAGGCCGAAGGGGTAGTGGTTGATCCAGAAGGTGGCCACGGGCCTGAAGCCCGGGTACTTCTTCGCCACGTCGTAGATGATCGCGACGGCGGTGTCCTTCTTGGGCATGCCGCCGCCGTCGAGGGCGAAGTGGCTCGCGTGGCCGTCGTCGAAGGTGAGGACCACGGGGAACCTGCCGGCGGGCACCCTGATGTCGCCGGTCACGAACTCCTTGGCCGTGATCGGGACGTAGCCCTGTCTGGCCAGCTTCTCCAGCTCCTGGCGGACCTGCGACGGCGTGCGGTCGATCGAGGCGAACCGCTTCTTCATGATCCGGTGATACATGATCACCGGGACCATGCCGAGCTCGTTCGCCTTCACCTGCTTGGCGAACTCGGGCGTGGCGGTGACCCCGGGCGGCAGGTCGGCGCTCGGCAGCTCCGGTTTCGCTTCTGGCGTAATCGGAGTGTTCTGCGACGGCTTGGCCGTGCCGACCGCCGCGGTGCGCCCCGCGGTGGTTTCGCCCGCGGTCGGCAGCAGCAGAAGGGTCGCGATCGCGATCGTCACGACCACGATGTTGGCTACCCCAAGGATTCGCGTGAGCAACGCTGAATTCCGCACTGAACTCCCGTGCCGATCGGGGGCAGACCAATCACCTCAGCCTAGACCAGAACGGCACAGAGGCTCTCAGGGTCGACCCGGTGAAACGTGCGCTCCGTCCTTCCAAAATCACGTCACCCGCCCCGGCCCCGTGAGACCGGAGCGGCGTGATGGACGGACCCCGGCCACGTGCCCACGGTGGCCTCTCCCATGCGTGCCGTACGGAAGGAAGGCGGCGGCGGTCAGTGACCCGCGTCCTCCCAGGTACGGCCGACGCCCACGGAGACCTCCAGGGGCACGCGCAGGCTGTAGGCGGAGTTCATCTGGTCGGTGACGACCTGCCGGAGCGTCTCCAACTCGCCGGGGGCCACCTCGAACACCAGCTCGTCGTGCACCTGCAGCAGCATGCGCGAGGCGAGCCCCTCCTCGCGCAGCGCCTGGCCCACGTGGAGCATCGCGACCTTGATGATGTCGGCGGCCGAGCCCTGGATCGGCGCGTTGAGCGCCATGCGCTCGGCCATCTCGCGCCGCTGCCTGTTGTCGCTGGTCAGGTCGGGCAGGTAGCGGCGGCGGCCCATGATGGTCTCGGTGTAGCCGTCCTTGCGGGCCTGGGTGACGATCTCGTGCAGGAAGTCGCGGACGCCGCCGAACTCCTCGAAGTACTCCTCCTTGAGCGCCCTGGCCTCGGCGACGGGGATGTTGAGCTGCCCCGACAGGCCGAAGTCGGACAGCCCGTAGGCCAGGCCGTAGTTCATCGCCTTGATCCGGGCCCGCAGCTCGCCGTCGACCTGCTCGGGCGGCAGGTCGAAGACGCGGGCGGCGGTCGCCTGGTGGAAGTCGTGGCCGGACTCGAAGGCGGCGATCAGCGACTCGTCGCCCGACAGGTGGGCCATGATGCGCAGCTCGATCTGGCTGTAGTCGGCCGTCAGCAGCGTCTCGTAGCCCGCCCCGACGACGAAGCCCTGCCTGATGCGGCGGCCCTCGGAGGTGCGGATCGGGATGTTCTGCAGGTTGGGCTTCTCGCTCGACAGGCGCCCCGTGGCCGCGACGATCTGGTTGAACGTCGTGTGGATGCGCCCGTCGTCGGTGACCTCCTTGATCAGGCCCTCGACCGTGGTGCGCAGCTTCTGCTGGTCGCGGTGGCGCAGCATGATGATCGGCAGCTCGTGGTCGGTCTGCGTGGCCAGCCACGTGAGCGCGTCGGCGTCGGTGGTGTAGCCGGTCTTGGTCTTCTTGGTCTTTGGCAGGTTGAGCCTGACGAAGAAGATCTCCTGCAGCTGCTTGGGCGAGCCCAGGTTGAACGGCTCGCCGACCACGCGGTGAGCCTCCTCGACGGCCTGCTTGACCGCGGCGCCGAACTCCGACTCCAGTCCTGCGAGGTATTGGCGGTCGGCGCCGATGCCGGCCCGCTCCATCTCGGCCAGCACGCTCAGCAGCGGCAGCTCGACCTCTTCCAGCAGCTGGGTGCCGCCGCGTCCGGCCAGGAACGCCTCCAGCGAGTCGGCCAGCTCGCGCACCGCGTGGGCGCGCAACGCCAGGTCCTTGGCCGGGGCGTCGTCGTCATCGCCGAACAGCGCCGCCTGGCCGCCCGAGTCCTCTTCGACCTTCAGGTCGCGGTTGAGATAGCGGCGGGCGAGGTCTTCGAGGGCGAAGGTCCGCTGGCCCGGCATCGCCAGGTAGGCGGCCAGCGCGGTGTCGCACGCGAGCCCCTTCAGCTCCATCCCCTGGGCCCACAGGGCCAGAATGGGGCCCTTGGCGTCATGGACGGCCTTGGGCTTCGCCTCGTCGCCCAGCCACGCCCTGAGGGCGCTCTCGTCGGCCTCCGTGAGCCTTGTAGGGTCGATGTGGGCGGCGGTGCCGTCCGGCGAGGCGATCGCGATGCCGTCGATGCGGCCCGTGCCGCTGCCGTAGGCACCCTTGAAGGCCAGCCCCGCACGCCCCTCGGGCATCGCCGACAGCCACCCGGGGACCCGGTCGGGGCCGAGGATCACGGTCTCGACCTCGAAGCCCTGCTCGGGCTCCGCCTCGCCGGTGCCCAGCACCTTGAAGACGCGCTCGCGCAGCTCGCCGCGGATCTGCAGCGAGTCGAACAGCTTGTTGATCTCCTCGCGGTCCCACACGCCCTGCTTGAGCTCGGCCAGCTCGGCCTCGACGGGCACGTCACGCAGCAGCTCGGTCAGCCTGCGGTTCATCAGGACCTGGGCGACGTGCTCGCGCAGCTTGTCGCCGACCTTGCCCTTGACCTCGTCGACCCGGTCGACCAGCGCGGTCAGCGAGCCGAACTCGCGCACCCACTTGGCCGCGGTCTTCTCGCCCACCCCTGGGATGCTCAGCAGGTTGTCGCTGGGGTCGCCGCGCAACGCGGCGAAGTCGGGGTACTGCTGCGGGGTCAGGTCGTACTTCTCGACGACCGCCTCAGGGGTGAAGCGCGTCATGTCGCTGATGCCGCGCCTGGTCATCAGCACCGTGATCTCGGAACTGACCAGCTGGAGCGCGTCGCGGTCGCCGGTGACGATGAGCACGCTCATATCCTCGGCGGCGGCGCGGGTGGCCAGCGTGGCGATCAGGTCGTCGGCCTCGTAGCCCGCCAGCGACAGGCGCGGAATGCGCATCGTGTCGAGCAGCTCGTAGATCAGCTGCATCTGGCCGCGGAAGTCTTCGGGCGTCTCGCTCCTGTTGGCCTTGTACTCGGCGTACTCGACATGCCTGAAGGTCGGCTCCGACCTGTCGAAGCACACCGCCACGTGGGTCGGCTGCTCATCGCGCAGGATGTTCGTCAGCATCGAGGTGAACCCGTAGACCGCCTCGGTGTGCTGACCATCGGTGGTCATCAGGTTGGCGTCCTTCAAGGCGTAGAACGCCCGATAGGCAAGGGAATGCCCATCCAGGAGCAACAGGCAAGGACGGGTGGGGGTCACTTCACTCTTCGGCACACTCGCAGCCTAGTCTCCATGTGCGACAGAAAACGTGAGCTCTAGGTACAGGAGGCCTCCCCTTGACGTTCGACGTAGCCGTGGTGAACGAGCTGAACAAGGGCACGCTCGGCGAGCGCATGGGCATCGAGTTCGTCGAGGCCGCTGCCGACCGCGTGGTGGCGAGGATGCCGGTGAAGGGCAACACCCAGCCGTACGGCCTGCTGCACGGCGGCGCCTCTGTCGTGCTCGCCGAGTCGATCGGCTCGATCGGCGCGGCCATCCACGCGGGACCCGAGCGCATCGCGGTGGGGATCGAGATCAACGCCACCCACCACAGGTCCGCGACCGAGGGCTACGTGACCGGCGTGGGGACCATGCTGCACGGCGGCAGGTCGCTGGCCAGCTACGAAGTCGTGATCACCGACGAGCAGGGGCGCAGGGTGTGCACCTCGCGCATCACCTGCATGCTGAGAGACGCCTGAGTATCACGCGCGACTTCTGCGCACCCTTTGCGCGGCCGCCTCAGTGGTCGCTACGGTTGTGCCGACAGAGCCCGTGGGGAGGCCGAGTAGAAAACGTGTAGGGCCGGGGAAGCCCTACACGGCCCCAAAGGCCCCCCCGGGTTCCTCTGTACGGCTAGAGCACCTTCGACAGGAAGAGCTTCGTACGCTCGTGCTGCGGGTTGCCCAGCACCTCGCGCGGCTGCCCCTTCTCGACGACGAGGCCGTCGTCCATGAAGACCAGCGAGTCGCCGACCTCACGGGCGAACCCCATCTCGTGCGTGACCACGATCATGGTCATGCCGTCCCTCGCCAGGCCCTTCATGACGTCGAGGACCTCCCCGACCAGCTCGGGGTCCAGCGCCGAGGTCGGCTCGTCGAAGAGCATCAGCTTCGGCTGCATGGCCAGCGCCCGCGCGATCGCGACCCGCTGCTGCTGCCCTCCTGACAGCTGCCCGGGATAGCTGCGCATCTTCTCGCCGAGCCCCACCCGCTCCAGCAGCTCCGCGGCCCTGGTCCTGACCACGGCCGCCGACTCGCGCTTGACCCGTTGCGGAGCCTCCATGACGTTCTCGAGCGCGGTCATGTGGGGGAAGAGGTTGAAGCGCTGGAACACCATGCCGATGTCCTTGCGCTGCGCGGCGACTTCCCGCTCCTTGAGCTCGTGCAGCTTGCCGCCGTGCTCGCGGTAGCCGATCAGCTTGCCGTCGACGTACAGACGGCCGGCGTTGATCTTCTCCAGGTGGTTGATGCAGCGCAGGAACGTCGACTTGCCCGACCCGGAAGGGCCGATGACGCACATCACCTCGCCGTTGCGCACCTCGAGGTCGATGCCCTTGAGCACCTCCACGTGGCCGAAGTTCTTGCAGACCTGCTCGGCCTTGACCATCAAGTCGTTCACTACGCGCCGCCTCCCCCGCGGGTCTTGACAGGGACCGAACCCTTGGCGAAGTGGCGCTCCAGGTAGTATTGCCCCACCATCATGATCGACGACAGGATCAGGTACCAGATGCACGCCATGATCAGCATCGGGATGACCTGGTACGTCGAGGCGTAGATCGTCTGCGCGGTGAAGGTCAGCTCCAGGTAGGGGATGGCCACCACCAGCGAGGTGTTCTTCAGCATCGAGATCGCCTCGTTGCCCGTCGGCGGCACGATGACCCTCATCGCCTGCGGCAGCACGACCCGCCGCATCGTCTGCATGCGGGTCATGCCCAGCGCCTGGGAGGCCTCCTGCTGGCCTGGGTCGACCGACAGGATGCCCGCCCTGATGATCTCGGCCATGTAGGCCGCCTCGTTGAGGATCAGGCCGAGCGCCGCCATCACCGCCGCGCTGTAGAGCGCGTTGGTCGGCCACGTGGCGAACTCGGGGCCGAACGGGATGCCGATCCCGACCTGCGGGAAGAGCGCTCCGATGTTGCCCCAGATCAGCAGCTGCGTGTAGAGCGGGGTGCCGCGGAAGACCCACAGGTACAGCCAGGCCGCGCCGCGCATCAGCGGGTTGGCCGACAGGCGCATGAGCGCGAGCACGATGCCCAGGCCGACGCCACCGATCATGGCGGCGATCGTGAGCCAGATCGTGTTGCGCACGCCGTTCAGCACGGGCTCGGACAGGAAGTACTTCCACTGCTCGGCCCAGTTGAAGTTGGGATTGGTGACCACGTTGCTCACCAGCATCGCGAACAGCACCACGATGACGGCCGCCGCGACCCACCGGCCTGGATGCCGGACGGGCACGGCCCTGATCAGTTCAGGCCGTGCCCTCTCCGTGTCGGTCATGGGTTACCCCTGCGCTCCGTTGATCACCGGGTCGGTGATGGCGCCGTCGCCGACGCCCCACTTGTCCAGGATCGACTTGTAGGTGCCGTCCGCGATGACCTCCTTCAGCGCACCGAGCCACGCGTCCTTGAAGGTCCCCGAGTTCTTGCCGATCGCGAAGCCGTAGGGCGCGGTGTCGTAGGCCTGGCCGATGATCTCCATCTTGTCGCCGGTCTGCTTGACCGCGTAGCCGACGATGGGCGAGTCGGCGAGCATGCCGTCGATCTTGCCGGTGACCAGGTCGGCGTTGACCTCGGTCTGCTGCTTGCGCACGACCTGGTCGATGGCGGGCTTGCCCGCCTTGACGCAGGCCTCGGTCTTGGCCTTGATGTCGTCGATCTGGACGGTGCCCTGCTGGACGCCGATCTTCTTGCCGCAGGCGTCGTCGGGGTTGACCCCCTTCGGGTTGCCCTTCAGCGCCGCCCACGCGGTGCCGGCGGAGTAGTAGGTGACGAAGTCGACGACCTTCTCCCGGTCCTTGTTGTCGGTGAAGGAGGAGGAGCCCAGCTCGTACTTGCCCGAGCCAAGCCCGGGGATGATCGTCTCGAAGCCGGCGTTCTGGAACTCGGCGGTCAGGCCGAGCTTGCCCGCGACGGCCTCGACCAGCTCGACGTCCCAGCCCACGATCTTCTGCGAGGCGGGATCGACCGACTCGTTCGGCGGGTAGGAGGCGTCGACGCCGACGATCAGCTTGCCGTCCGACTTGATCGCGTCGGGCACCATCGCCGCCAGTGTGTTCTGCGCGCTGGGCGCGGCCGAGGAGGCACCGGTCGCCGCCGTGGCCGCAGGGCTGGCGCCGGTCGTGCCGCCACCACCACAGGCCGTGAGCGTCAGCGCGCCCGCGACGACGAACGTGCCTGCCGCGAGCGCGCGGCGGGAAAGAGTACCCATACTCACAACGGTCCCCTTCGGTTCCTGGTCTTGTCGCAGAGATGCTCCCGCAAGCTTGTCACCAGGCAGATCACCGCTCAGACACAATCGGACAACTTCCTACAAGCGTAAGTCTTTCGACATAGGCCGAATATCGGGTCAACATCTCTTGTGACGGCCCTCTGTCACAAGGCACCATCCTCCTCGTACGGTGGCGACGTGCGCCGACCCATCCTCATCGCCTGCGCCGTCGTGGCGCTGGCCTCCTGCAGCCCGGCAGCCACGCCGGCGAAACCACAGGCGAGGCCGACCTACGACCTGCCCGCCCGATCGGTTCGCGTCAACGAGGTCCCGATCCACGCGGCGCCCGTCGAGGACGGAGACGCGCGCTTCCAGGTGATCGGCCTTCAGACCGGTCAGGCCAGCCTCTCAGGCAGTCACGCCGAGTGGCCGGCCAAGGGACAGTTCATCACCGTCCGTGTCGTGGTGGAAAATCCGGGAAGATCCACATCTCGGTTCGACGCACGCAAGCAGCGGCTGGTCACGGCCGACGGGCGCACCTTCCCGATCAGCGACACCGCGCAGATCACCAAGCGCCAGCCCATCGAGATCCCCGTCGGCGCGGGCGTGCGGCTCGAGCTGGACCTCTGGTTCGACATCCCCAAGGACGCCGTGCCCACCGCCGTCAAGCTGTACGGCGACCCGCCCATCGGCTACCCCAGCACCGACGGCGCCCAGGTGGCGTTGAAATGACAGCGGGCGGAGCCTTCGCGAAGGCCCCGCCCGCTCGACTTCTCAGTTTCTCAGTGCTGGCCGTTGGCGCTCGGCTCACCGAGGTCCCCGCCCAGGTAGGCGGCCCGCACGGCGGGGTCGTTCAGCAGATCGTGCGCCAGAGCGCTCTTGACGATCTTCCCGGTCTCCAGAACGTACGCCCGGTGCGCCAGTTGCAGCGCCTGCTGGGCGTTCTGCTCCACCAGCAGGACCGTCGTGCCCCTGCGGTTGATCTCCTCGATGATGTCGAAGATCTGCTTGACCAGCAGCGGCGCCAGACCCATCGAGGGCTCGTCGAGCAGCAGCACCTTCGGCTTGGCCATCAGGGCCCTGCCGATCGCCAGCATCTGCTGCTCGCCGCCCGACATCGTGCCGGCGAACTGGTCGCGCCGCTCGGCCAGACGAGGGAACAGCTCGTAGGCCTCCTTCAGCTCAGGGGCGATGTCGCCGCTGCGCGCGTAGGCGCCCATCAGCAGGTTGTCGTGGACCGACATGCCGGGGAAGATGCCGCGGCCCTCGGGCGCCTGGCCCAGGCCCGCCTCGACCCGCTTGTGGCCGGGCATCTTGCTGATGTCCTTGCCGTCGAAGACCACCGAACCCGACGACAGCGGACGCAGGCCGGAGATGGTCTTCAGCGTCGTCGTCTTGCCCGCGCCGTTGGCGCCGATCAGCGTGACGATCTCGCCTTCGTTGACCTCGACCGAGATGCCCTTGATGGCCTCGATCTTGCCGTAGTGGACGTGGATGTCCTTGATCTCAAGAAGCATCTGCGGGTGCCCCCAAGTACGCCTCGATGACCCGCGGGTCGTTCCGCACCTCGTCCGGCAGACCGTCCGCGATCTTCTCACCGAAGTCGAGGACGCCGATGCGGTCGCTGATGCCCATGACGAGGCTCATGTCGTGCTCGATCAGCAGGACGGTGCGCCCCGAGTCTCTGATCTTCCTGATGAGCTGCTGGAGCGCCTCCTTCTCCGCGGGGTTCATGCCCGCCGCGGGCTCGTCGAGCAGCAGCAGCTTGGGGTTGGTCGCCAGCGCCCTCGCGATCTCCAGCCGGCGCTGGTCGCCGTAGGGCAGGTTCTTGGCGTAGTCGTCGGCACGCCGCGAGACGCCGCAGAACTCCAGCAACTCCATCGCCAGCGCCCGGCCCTCGCGCTCGGCCTTGCGGTGCCACGGCAGGCCGAAGGCCACGCTGACTATGCCCGACTTGTGATGCGCGTCCGCGCCCACCATGACGTTCTCCAGCGCCGACATGTTGTGGAACAGCCGGATGTTCTGGAACGTACGGGCGACGCCGCGCTTGGTGATCTTGAAGCGCTTGAGGCCACTGATCTTCTCGTCCTGGAAGCGCACCTCGCCCTCGGTCGGCTGGTAGACGCCGGTGATCACGTTGAACACCGTGGTCTTGCCGGCGCCGTTCGGGCCGATCAGCGCGAAGATCTCACCCTCGTTCACGGTGAGGTCGACCCCGCGCAGCGCCGTCACGCCGCCGAAGCGCATCACGAGCCCGCGCAGCTCGAGCAGGGCCTTCTTCTCCTGGTTCACTTGCTCGCCCCCTCGACCGTCTCGGGCTTCGTCTCGGGACCCGGGACCTCGGCGCCCAGACTGCCCATGCCGCCCGATCCCTCCTTCAGTTCAGCCTTGCGCTGTCTGGAGGGCAACAGTCCCTCGGGCCTGAAGATCATCAGAGCGACCAGCACCGCACCGAAGATCAGCATGCGGTACTCCTGCAGGCCACGGAAGCGCTCAGGCAGCCACGCGACGATGAACGCTCCCAGCATCACACCCGGCAGGTTGCCGGCGCCACCCATGACCACCGCGGCCAGGATCGTCGCCGACAGCAGGAACAGGAAGTCGTTCGGGTTCAGCGAGATGACCTTGGCCGCCCAGACCACGCCCATCGCGCCACCGATGGAGGCGCCGATGGCGAAGGCGAGCATCTTGAACCTGAACGTCGGCACGCCCATGACCTCGGCGGCGTCCTCGTCCTCGCGGATGGCCGCCCACGCCCTGCCGACGCGGCTCTTCTCCCAGCGCTTCACCAGGATGATCACGATGACGGCCAGCGCGACCAGCATGTAGTAGTACGGCCTCGGGTCCAGCACGCCGTACTTGAAGATCTGCACGCCGAAGAGCTCTACACCCTCGATGCTCGGCGGGTGCGGGATGCCGCGGATGCCGTTCGGGCCGCCGATCGCGTCGGTGTTGCGGGCCGTGATGCGGATGATCTCACCGAAGCCCAGCGTGACGATCGCCAGATAGTCGCCGCGGAGCCGCAGCGTCGGCGCGCCCAGCACGACGCCCGAAAGGGCGCAGATGAGGATGCCGACGACCAGGATCTCCCAGAAGTTCCAGCCGAGCTTGGTGCCCAGCAGGCCCATCGTGTAGCCGCCCACCGCGTAGAAGGCGACGTACCCGAGGTCGAGCAGACCGGCCTGGCCGACCACCACGTTGAGGCCGATGGCCAGCACCACGAAGGTTCCGATCGGGAAGAACAGCACGCTCGCCCAGTCGGAGTACGGCGACATGATCGGCGCCAGCGAGTCCGAGGGGAGCAGCAGAGCGCCGACGATGAGCAGCACGTAGACGGCCCAGCGCTGCCACCCGGGGGCCACGGCCCACGCGTGGTGCATGCGGTCGGAGAACCCGCCCCACGCGGCGCGGATGCTTGACAGTGGACTGTTCTGGTTCATGCGCGCGCCTGCTGAAGTGATTCACCGAGAAGCCCGGTGGGCCGGAACATCAGGACCAAGACGAGGACCGTGAACGAAATCACGTGTTTCCAGTCGGAGCCGAAGATGATGGCGCCGTAGTTTTCCACCAGCCCCAGCGCGATTCCGCCGACCAAGGCCCCGCGAAGGTTTCCGATACCGCCGAGAACCGCCGCGGTGAAGGCTTTGATGCCGAAGAGAAAACCGATGTAGTAGTTGGTGTTCTCATATGCCAACAGATACAGCGCGCCGGCCACACCGGCCATCGCGCCGCCGATCAAGAACGTCATCTGGACGATCTTGTTGATGTCGACACCCATCAGGACCGCGGCCTCGGGGTTCTGCGCTGTCGCGCGGATACCCCGGCCGATCTTGGTCCGGTTGACCAGCCGCTCCAGCAGGATCATCATCACGAGCGCCGCCACGACCACGAACACCTGGTGGGTCATCACCTTGTGGCCGAAGATCGAGAACAGCTCCGTACGCTCCATGATGCGCGGCAGGCCCATCTGAATGCGGCCGCGCTCAGGCCTGTCGAAGACGGTGGGGATGACCAGGAGCGCGAACAGCTCCTGGAGGAAGATGGAGGCGCCGATGGCCGAGATGAGCGCGGCCAGGCGGGAGGCGCCCCGTTTGCGCAGCGGACGGTAGGCGATCCGCTCGAGCGCCACGGCGGTGCCCGCCGAGGCCAGCGCACCGGCGGCGATCATGGCCAGGATCAGCCCGACCAGAGCGATGCCGGTCAACGGAGTGTTGATGCCGAACACGAAAGGCACGAACATCGCGCCGAACGTGCCGATCATGAACACTTCCGAGTGCGCGAAGTTGATCAGCCGCAGCACGCCGTACACCATGGTGTATCCGAGCGCGATCAGCGCGTAGATGGATCCGAACGCGAGGCCGTCGATTGTTTGCGGCCAAAACTGAGCAAAGAAGTCATTGAACACGAGACGATAACCACTTCTAGGCGAGGGTTCTCCTGCACTGCCGATAGCAGATGCGCGAAAGGAGCGAGACCGCTCGCGGCGATCCCGCTCCCCGCGCGTCAACTACCCGATCTCACCTGAGAGACAGGCGGGAGACCGTTACCCGAGCTTGGCCTCGGAGGCCTTGCCGAGCAGGGTGATGTTGCCGCCCTTGACCTGGTACATGTAGATGTCCTTGGCCACAACCTCACCATTGGACTCGAACTTCACCTGCTTGGAAACGCCGGGGAAGTCGACCGTCTGGATGAAGGTGTTGATGTCCTCGGGCGTCACCTTACCGGCCTTGATCGCCTCGATGTAGACCGACGCGGCGTCGAAGCCCTCCGTGGCGTAGATGGCCGGCTCGGCCTTGTAGGCGGTCTTGTAGTCGGCCGCGAACTTCTTGACCTTCTCGTCGGTCACGTCAGGCGTGGCGATGTAGCAGGGGCAGCCCACGAGCGCACCCTCCGCGTTGGCCGCGCCGGCGCCCTCGATGAGGCCCTTGTCCAGCGTGCCGTCACCGCTGAAGAACTTCGCGTCCTTCACGCCCTTGTCGCGCAGCTGCTTGAGCAGCGGGCCGGCCGCCGCGTAGTAGCCGCCGAAGAAGATGGCGTCGGGCTTGCCCGCGGCCACCTTGTTGACGACCGAGGAGAAGTCGCTCTCCGCCGGGTCGAGCGAGTCGTCGGTGACGGTCGCGCCCTTGGCCTTCAGCTGCGCGCGGACAGCGTCGGCCAGCGGCTTGCCGTACTCGGACTTGTCGTCGATGACGAAGACGTTCTTGGCCGCGGCGGCGCCGGCGATGAAGTCGGCGATGCCGGGACCCTGCACACCGTCGTTCGGAAGCACACGGTGCCAGAACTTCCAGCCGTTCTGCGCGAGCGCGGCGTTGGTCGCCGAAGCCGAGACGCTGGGAATCTTCGCCTCTTCGAGCACCGGCGCCACCTGGGCGGACTCACCGGAGAACGCAGGGCCGATCAGCGCGACGATCTTATCGGTCTTGATGGCCTGCTGGGCGAGACCGACGGCCTTGGTGGCGTCAGCCTGGCTGTCGTACTCCACCATCTCGATCTTGACCTTGGGGTTCGTCGCGTTGTACTGGTCAATGGCCAGCTTCGCGCCGTTCCTGGGCGGAATGACAATACCGGCGTTGGAACCAGTCAGGTCGCCCATGAAGCCAATCTTGACAGTGGTGGGCGCCGCTTCACCGCCACCGGGCGCCGCCGATCCGGCGGGAGCTTCAGAGCCACCGCCGCACGCGGCGAGACCGAGCGTGAGAGCCATACCAACGGCAAGCGCGCCGCCGAAGCGAGCAATCTTTGGCCGCAAGGCTGCCTTCCTTTCGCCTGATCCTTTGTCAGGACCGGATTCGCAGAGTCATGCCCATGCGGGGATGACCCAGGGGGTTGTGACGGTTAGTACAGCCAGGAGATGTCACGGGTTGGTACAGCGGACACCCTCGTTACCGCTTCGTTATTACACCGATCCTTTACGGCTACCGCAGCGAATTGAAAGGGCAAAGAACCTCAAAGGAACGTTCCACGGTACGAAACGACCGGTGGACGCTTCCGCACATCAGAGGACACGCTGAGGTGAAATCGGTCAGCCGACGCGACCCCGGGTGCTCGGAATGCCGCCGATTTCTCAGCTCTGCTTCGCCGCGTCCTCCACGACGATCTGTGCCACCTCGCGCATGCTCAGCCGGCGGTCCATCGACGCCTTCTGGATCCATCTGAACGCCTGCGGCTCGCTCCAGCCGTGCTGGGCCATCAGCAGGCCCTTGGCGCGCTCGACGAGCTTGCGGGTCTCCAGCCGGCCCGACAGCGAGGACACCTCGGCCGCCAGCGCGACCATCTCCTCGTGCCTGCTGACCGCCATCTCGATCGCCGGGACGAGGTCCGCCTTCGTGAACGGCTTGACCAGGTACGCCATGGCGCCCGCGTCACGCGCCCGCTCCACCAGGTCACGCTGGGAGAAGGCGGTGAGGATGAGGCAGGGGGCGATCCTGTCCGCGACGATCCGCTCGGCGGCGGAGATGCCGTCGAGGATGGGCATCTTCACGTCGAGGATCACCAGGTCGGGGCGGAGCTCGGTGGCCAGCTTGATCGCATGCTCACCGTCACCGGCTTCGCCCACGACGATGTAGCCGTCCTCCTGGAGCATCTCCTTGAGGTCGAGGCGGATCAGTGCCTCGTCTTCCGCGATCACCACTCGCCGCTGCGTACTCACGAGCAGAAGACTACCGACGTCCGCTAGATTAGATCCACGCTGGCGTCCGGAGTGATCCACCACGGTGGGTAGACTCGGGGCCCAGAACCGGACAAGTCCGAAAAATGCCCCGATATCCCAATGGCAGAGGAAATGGTCTCAAACACCATCGAGTGTGGGTTCGAATCCCACTCGGGGCACCATCACCTCCCGGCAGGCCTCGTCCGCGGAGCGACGGCCCCGATCCTGCCGGTGACGCTCGCGAACCGTTGACCGGGCGCGTTCCCACCGCCCGAAATCCGGTGGCTTCGCGATCTCTCGATCACGGACGATGTCCCGAGGCGCCAGGAAGGGCTGCTCGTCGGCGGCCGGCCTGGGTAGGCACGCAGGCGTGGCGCGCTGCCTCTCCAGGGGCGACGCGCTGGACCACGTCCACCCCTCGCCGGCCGAGGATCCCGATCGCGGCCTGGTCACCTGGGCACGCGCGGGACTGGGTGTTCAGGGTGGCGACCGACGGGCGCGCTGCGGCGGAGATCGCGCGGGAGGTGGCCGGACTGACAGGCTGGATCGAGGAACCGCTGGCGGGCGGCGGGATCAACCAGGTGAGCAGGGTGGGCGCGACGGTCCGCAGGCCGGTCGGTCCGTGGACGCCGACGGTTCACCGCCTGCTCGAGCACGTGGCGGCGGCCGGGTTCGGCGGCGCGCCCCGCGCCCACGGGTTCGACCCGGAAGGGCGCGAGATCCTCGACTTCGTCCCCGGTGAGGTCGCCCACTACCCGGCGCCCGATCACACGTGGAGCGAGGCGACGCTGCGGCGGATCGGCGTGATGCTGCGCGACTACCACGACGCGACCGAGGGGTTCGCCTCGGACGGGCCCTGGTACCTGCCGCCGCGCGAGCCCGCCGAGGTGATCTGTCATGGCGACGTCGCGCCGTACAACACGGTGTTCCGCGACGGGCTGCCTGTGGCCTTCATCGACTTCGACACCGTCCATCCTGGGCCGCGGCTGTGGGACGTGGCGTATGCGGCCTACCGGTTCGTCCCACTGAGCGCCGGTGGCGACGTGGGCGACGTGGGCGAGCAGGCGCGGCGGCTGCGGATCTTCTGCGACGCCTACGGCCTCTCTGCGGCCGACAGGCCCGGCCTGCCGCTCATGGTCCGCGAACGGTTGCACACGCTGGTCGCCCTCATGCACGCGAGGGCGTCCGCGGGCGAGGCCGCCTTCGCCAGGCATCTGGCCGACGGGCACCACACGCTCTACCTCGCCGACGCCGAGCATGTCGTCCGCCACGCCGCCGCGCTGGTCGAGGCCCTTTCTGCCGGGCGTCCAGAACGGTTTGGTGACGACGTCTCTGCGTGACCAGCCGCGGTCGTCGCTCTGCCTCCACCGCGCCGAAGACCGCCTCGTCGTCCGGTACAGCGCGCAGCATCGGCCCGAACGCCACGGCGGCCGTCTCCTCCCCCGCGAACAAGTGGTACGGCGCGCCCTGCAGGAGCGTGAGCTTGCCCTCCGGTTTGGTGAAGGAGACCTCCTGGCCGCGGCGGGCGGTCCTGACCCAGGTCATGCCGGGCGAGACGTGGTCGTAGCCGACGAGGTCGAGGCACTCCCATGCGGGGCGTGCCGCCAGACGGAGTACGTGCGCAGGGTCAGGGGGCCGTGGACGAGCACGCGGACCCGCCGGTCCCCGGTGCGGCTCGGTTGGGATCGCGCTGGATGGGGATGTTCACCAGCGACATGATCCGTAAAGGGGGCGGGGATGGCGCTGACCGTGTTGGACCGTGAGTCGTTCCTGGCAGAGCCGCACATCGGGGTACTGGCCGTACAGGATGAGCAGGGGCGCGGACCGCTGGCCGTGCCGGTCTGGTACCACTACGCGCCCGGTGGCGAGGTGGCCTTCCTGACCGACGGCGACTCACGCAAAGCCGAGTTGATCACCAAGGCGGGGCGGTTCGCCATGCTCGCCCAGAGGACGATCCCCACCTATCGTTATGTCTCGGTCGAAGGTCCAGTCATCGCCTCCAATCCGACCACCGTCGACGAGATGACCAAGATCGCCGGACGCTACCTCCACGAGGACGCCATCGAGGGCTACCTCGCCCAGTCGAACCTCTCGGTGCTCGTGACCTTCCACATGCGTCCCGAGCGCTGGCTGTCGGCCGACCTGGGCACCGTCTGACCCTCCGGTATTTTGTGGCGTGTGACTGCAATCGATCCCACCAGCACCGGCGCTCACGGCGTCGGGCTTGCCACCATCGCCGCCGACGGCACGGTCCTCGACACCTGGTTCCCCGCACCAGAGCTGGGCGAGCCGCCCTCCGTGGGCACCCAGCGCCTGTCCGCCGAGGAGGCCGGTGACCTCGCCGCGCTGATCGGCAAGGACGACGCCCGCGGGGTCGAGGTGGTCGCCGTGCGCACCGGCATCGCCAAGCTGTCGGAGGCGCCCGCCGACGCCCACGACGCCTACCTGCGCCTGCACCTGCTGTCCGCCCGCCTCGTGCGCCCCCACGGCCTGAACCTGGACGGGCTGTTCGGCAAGCTCGCCAACGTCGTGTGGACCAACCACGGCCCGTGCGCGGTCGACGGGTTCGAGCAGACGAGGGTACGGCTGCGCGCCAGGGGCACGGTGACCGTCTACGGCGTGGACAAGTTCCCGCGGATGGTCGACTACGTGGTGCCCTCAGGCGTGCGCGTCGCCGACGCCGACAGGGTACGGCTCGGCGCCCACCTGGCCAGTGGCACCACGGTCATGCACGAGGGCTTCGTGAACTTCAACGCGGGAACGCTCGGCACGTCCATGGTGGAGGGGCGGATCTCGGCGGGCGTCGTGGTCGGCGACGGCTCCGACGTGGGCGGCGGCGCCTCGATCATGGGCACGCTGTCCGGCGGCGGCAAGGAGGTCATCTCGATCGGCGAGCGCTGCCTGCTGGGCGCGAACGCGGGCGTCGGCATCTCGCTGGGGGATGACTGCGTGGTGGAGGCCGGACTGTACGTGACGGCCGGCACCAAGCTGGCGCTTCCTGACGGCCGCGTGGTCAAGGGCAAGGAACTGTCCGGCGCGAACGGGCTGCTGCTGCGCAGGAACTCGCAGACGGGGGCGGTGGAGGCGGTTCCGCGCACCGGAACGGGGGTCGAGCTGAACGCGGCCCTGCACGCCAACGACTGACCGGAACACCCGGCATCGCCGACCGGGCCGGCCCGGTCGGCGACAGTCAGCCGAACAGCTCCTCGGGCGCTCGAGATCTCGAGTGCCCGAGCGAGCCACGTGCGCACCGGTTCGGGGTCGCGGCAGGCGAGGATGCGCGGCAGGTCCCCTGCCGGGGTTTCAGGGCGTACGAGCTTCGCGCAGTGACGCGAGGACCGTGCCGTCAGTGGGCGTGGGAGACCGCGGAGCCGATCGTGTGGACGCGGAGGGCGTTCGTCGAGCCCGGCGTGCCGGGAGGGGAGCCCGCCACGATGACGACCTTGTCGCCCTTCTCCAGCCGTCCCAGGGACAGCAGCGAGGCCTCCACCTGCCTGACCATGTCGTCGGTGTGGTGCACGAACGGCACATGGAACGTCTCCACCCCCCACGTCAGCGACAGCTGACCGCGCACGTGCGGCGCCGAGGTGAACGCCAGCAGCGGGATCGGCGAGCGGTAGCGGGCCAGGCGGCGGGCCGTCTCGCCCGACATCGTGAACGCGACCAGCGCCTTCGCTCCGACGATGGCGCCGACCTCGGCCGCGGCGCGGGCGATGGCGCCGCCGGTGGTCTCCGGGAGGCGGTCGAGGCTGTGGGTGGCGCGCAGGGAGGACTTCTCCGCGGCGCAGGCGATGCGATCCATCGTGGCGACGGACTCGATGGGGAAGTCGCCGACCGAGGTCTCGCCGGACAGCATGACCGCGTCGGCGCCGTCCATGACGGCGTAGGCGACGTCGGAGGCCTCGGCGCGGGTGGGGCGCGGGGCGTTCATCATCGAGTCGAGCATCTGGGTGGCCACGATGACCGGGCGGGCCTTCTCACGGCACAGCTCGATGATGCGCCGCTGGACGATCGGCACCTCTTCGAGGGGCAGCTCGACGCCGAGGTCGCCGCGGGCGACCATGATGCCGTCGAACGCCTCGACGATCTCGGGGAGCCGCTCCACGGCCTGGGGCTTCTCGATCTTGGCGAGCAGCGGGAGCCGTACGGCCTCCTGCTCCATGATGTTGCGGACCACGTCGGCGTCGGAGGGGCGGCGCACGAACGACAGGGCGATCATGTCGAACCCGGTGCGCAGGGCCCAGCGCAGGTCGGCCTCGTCCTTGTCGGTGAGGGCGGGGGCGCTGACGTTGACGCCCGGCAGGTTGAGGCCCTTGTTGTTGGAGATCATGCCGCCGATGACGACGCGGGTGGTGACGCGCTGGCCGTCGACGCGGGTGACCTCGAGCACGACGCGGCCGTCGTCGATGAGGATGGTGTCGCCCGCGCGCACGTCGCCGGGCAGGCCTTTGTAGGTGGTGGAGACCTGCTCGCGGTCGCCGGGGACCTCTTCGGTGGTGATGGTGAAGACGTCACCGAACCCGAGACGGACGGGGCCTTCCTCGAACGTGCCGATGCGGATCTTGGGACCCTGCAGGTCGGCGAGCACGCCTACACCCCGGCCGAGGTCGGCCGCCACCTCCCGCACCCGGTCGAAGACCTCTTTGTGCAGCTCATGAGTGCCATGGCTGAGGTTGAAGCGGGCAACGTCCATGCCTGCGCCGATCAGCTCTCGGAGCCGGTCGGCTGAGGAAGTGGCAGGACCGAGGGTACAGACGATTTTCGCGCGACGAGTCACGTGTCCTACCTTAATTGGTACAGACCACTTGGCAGTCACGCGCGGGAGAAATCCCGGTGACGACGTCTCCACAGGTACCCGACCCAGGAGGTAACTACAAGGACGGCCACGCCGAGCCGTACGAGGTTGGTGTATTCCTCCGGATAGACGACGCCCTCGATGTAGTGGTCGATGAATCCGGAGGGCGTCAGCCCCGCCATCCCGGCCTGACGCCGTCCCCAGTCCTCGGCGAGGGTCAGTGGGCACTCGATGCCGGTGACGATGGAGAGCACGCCCCAGCCGGCGACCGCGAGGTGCGCGCGGATGGTGCGCGGCCACCGCCAGGCGAGGAAGCCGCCGACCGCCATGTAGGCGAGGAACAGGAAGTGCGCGGCCATCGCGGCGTCCGCGACCAGCCGGTACACCATTCCATCCGGTACGGCGAGCACGAGACAGCTCCTCTGTGGTCACCGGCCGGCGACTGCCTGGTCGACGCCACTCGGGCGCGACGGCGGGCCGCCGTCACATCGCCCCTGAAGACGCCGTCCCGAAGACGCCGAGCCGGAAACCGAACCCTCACCTCATGTCTACCTCGCCGAGCCCGTCATCCGGCGAACTCATGCGGGAACGGAGTCAGGGCGCGATGGTCGCCGCCTTGTAGGCGTTGACCACTCCCCTGCCGTAGAACCCGTTCTTGGCCGTGTCGCCCTCGCAGAGGTGCGTCTCCTCCTGGCCGAAGTACCGGTACTTGTAGGCCCGCGGCATCGGGCACGCCTTCGGTGTCGCGCTCGAGTACAGCAGCCGCTCCAGCGACGCGGGAGCCAGCGCGACCCCGCCGGGGCCCGGCCTGCCGAAGCGGCTGATCAGGATCGCGGCGACACCCGTGGCGTGGGGCGCGGCCATGGAGGTGCCGTCGAGGTACTGGTAGTAGGAGCACTCGCCGCCCTGGCAGTCGCGGACGACCTCCGACGTCTTCGGCGCCCCCGTCGCGTCGATCTTGTTCGTCGCGCGCAGCACGGCCGTGGGCACCGCGGCCAGGATGGACCTGGTCGCCGAGACGCCGCCGCCGTCGAGCGCGTCGCCGCCCGGCGCGGACAGGTCCGTCTGCTCGACGCCGTAGTCGGAGTAGACCGCCTTGCGCCCGGAAGGGCCGAGCGCGGAGATCGAGATGACGCCGTTCGATTCCGCGGGGACGTTCAGGCAGGAGTTGTCGATCGTGCGGTCCCGCTGACCGTTCTTGGGGTAATTGGGGCTCTCGTCGTCCTTGGTCGGGTTTCCCAGGTCGGTGGAGCCGTTGCCGAGCGCGGTGATGAGCGTGACGCCCTTGCCGCGGGCGTAGTCGATCGCGCGCTGCATGCCGGTGATGATGCCGCGCTGCTCCAGCCGTTCGCGCGCGCTGTCGGCCTTGTTGTTCGTGCAGTTGAACAGCCAGGGGTCGATGTAGTAGCTCATGTTCACCACGTCGATGCCGTTGTCGGCGGCGTAGGTGAGGGCGTCGAGGGTGGGCTTGAGGAAGAACATGCCCGAGTCCTGGCCCGTTCTGAGGTTGACCAGCTGGACGTTGGGGGCGACGCCCGCGATGCCCTTGCCGTTGATCGGGGAACCGATCGTGCTGGCGACGTGGGTGCCGTGGCCGTCGTCGTCGACGTCGACGGGGTCCTTGCAGCTCGTGACCTCGCAGGCCCCGTCGAGCGGCTGACCGTTGGGGTCCTTCGGCCGGTCGGTGACGAAGTTGCGGCTGAGCTGGCGGTTGAAGTTGGGGGCGATGTCGGGGTGCTTGCCGTCGATGCCGGTGTCGAGGACGCCGACGAGCACCTTCTTGTCACCTGGCGCGATCGCGTGGGCGCGGTCGGCTCCGATCATCTTCATGTCCCACTGCCTGGAGGCCAGCGGTTCGAGCGCCTTCTTGCCGGGTGCCACCTTCTTGCCGGGTGCCACCTTCAGGCCGGGGGCCACGTCCGGCCCCGCCGCTCGCGCCGGCGCGAAAGGCCCTTCGGCGACCGATGGCCGCCCCGTGTCCGTCCGGCCTGCGGCCCACTCGGAATGGAGGGAGGACCATCCCCTGCTGGTCGCGGCCGAGGTGAACCCGATCGGGCGGTCGGTGGAGATCCCCACGATCGCCTCGTCATTGCCGAGTGTGTCGAGGAACGACGCCACCACTCCATGTGCCACCACGTAGCCGAGCCTCGGTTCGGTCGACAACGTCCGGCCGCCGCTCGTCTCGATCGCCTTCAGCGCCTTGCCCTGGCCGCCCGTCGCATAGAAGACCAGATAGTCGGTGCCAGGAGAAGTGTCCAGTCGTGGTGGGGCGACGGCCGCGCAGGCGGCGAGCGGCATCGCCATCGCCGCCGCCACAATTCCGTACATGATCCGCTGCATTGAAACCCCCCGTTTTCGCTCACCGCACGCACACGAGGGGAGCATCCTCTCGACACCATTCCCCGTCTGCAACTTATTCACCCTTTTGCGTGATTTATCGCATCCTTTGCTGAAAATTGGCGGCGAGCGATGCTTAGCTGCACCGCTCGCCGTACAGAAATAAGGGCCTCAGTTCGCGCTGAGGCGTGTGTCGGGGAGGACGGCCAGCAGGACGGCGCTGAGGGCCAGGATCGGGACGAGCCAGACGAAGACCCCGGTGATGGCGTCGGAGAAGGCCAGCTGGGTCGCGTGCCGGGCCGCCTCGGGCAGGCGCTGGACGAGGTCGGAGGTGACCGACGAGCCGACGTCGCCCAGGCCGAGCCTGGAGGTGAAGACCGCGCCCAGCACCGACACGCCCACCGCGCCGCCGATGCCCCTGGCGAAGGTGACCGCCGAGGTCGCCGCTCCCCTGTCACGCTCGGGGCTGTTCGTCTGCACGGCGAGCAGGAGGTTCTGCATGCTCATCCCGAGCCCCGCGCCGAACAGGACCATGTAGGCCCCCGACACGAAGCCGCTGGTGCCCAGGTCCATGGTCGCGAACAGCGCCGCGGCGATCGCCGTCAGCGTCAGGCCCGTCACGACGAACGGCTTGTAGCGGCTGAGGCGCGTCACCAGCTGCCCCGAAACGGTCGACGAGACGATCATGCCCACCATCATCGGGATCAGCAGCAGCCCCGAGTCGGCGGCGCCGGCCCCGGTCGCCAGCTGCAGGAACATCGGCAGGAACGTCGCCGCGCCGAGCATGCCCGTGGCGACGAGCACGACGCCGCCCACGATGAGCGCGAACGTCCTGTCGCGGAACAGGTGCAGCGGCAGGACGGGCTCGGCCGCCGACCGTTCGACGACCACGAACAGCGCCAGCAGCGCCGCCGCTCCCACGCCCAATCCGATGATCACCGGCGAGGTCCACGCGTGGACGGTCCCTCCCCACGCGGCGAACAGCGTCAGGCAGGTCAGCACGCCCCCGATCAGCGTGAACCCGAGCCAGTCGATGCGGTGCGGCGACGTACGGCGGGGCAGGCGCAGCACGGTGGCCGCCACGGCCAGCGCGACGACGCCGATCGGCAGGTTGATGTAGAAGATCCACCGCCAGTCGAACCGCTCGGTGAGGTAGCCGCCGAGGACGGGCCCCGCGATCGAGGCCAGGGCCATGACGCCGCCGAAGATGCCCTGATACCTGGCGCGCTCCCGTGGCGTGGCGATGTCGGCGGCGATGGTCATGGTGAGCACCATGAGGCCGCCGGCGCCGACGCCCTGGAAGGCGCGGAAGGCGATCAGCTGGGCCATCGACTGGGCGAGACCGCACAGCGCGGAGCCGGCGAGGAACAGGACGATGGCCGAGAGGTACAGGCGCTTGCGCCCGTACATGTCGCTGAGCTTGCCGTAGAGGGGCGTGGCGATGCCGGAGGTGAGGGCGAACGCGGTGACCAGCCATGACATGTGCTCGAGGCCGTGGAGCTCGCCGACGATGGTGGGCAGGGCGGTCGCCACGACGGTCTGGTCGAGGGCGGCCAGGAACATGGTCAGCATCAGGGCTGCCATGTTGACCAGCAGCCCGCGCTGGGGCGGGGCTGTTGTCGCTACCATAGGTGTCTCTCCTTGCTTCTTTTCCGAGGGCAGGAGGAATCGGCGGCGATCGGGGGTGCCACCCCGGTCGCCGCTTTACTGGGTCAGAGGCCGTGCCGGTTCAGAGGCCCTGTTCGATCAGGTCGAAGGCGCGGTCGACGAGCGCCTCCAGCGGAGGCCCTTCCCTTTCGGCCATCGACTCCTGGACGGCGGAGAACACCGCGCCGAACGACGCGACCACGATCAGCCGCGCGCGCAGGCCGTCGTGGCCCGCGCGCTCCTTCACGGTGTCGAGAACCATCTCCAGCAGGCGCCGCTGGTCGGCGACTCCGGCCTTGAGCGCGAGCTCGGGGTGTCGCCTGTGCAGCTCCTGCATCGGCCCCATCCCCTCGAACATCAGCCGGAAGCCGGTGGCCAGGTCTTTCATGATCGCGCGGAACGACGTCATGATCGGCTCGTCCCGCGGGCGGGCGGTCAGCGCTTCGACCAGGTCCTCCGGGGTGAACGCCGGCTCCATCACGAGCGCTTCGTCCTTGGAGGCGAAATAGTTGAAGAAGGTCCGGGGGGAGATGTCGGCCGCCTCGCTGATGGCCTCGACGGTCGCGGCGTCGAGCCCGTTGTCGAGCGCGATCCGCACCGCGGCCATCCGGATGGCCTGACGCTTCTCGGCTCGGCGCCGCTCTCTTCGAGCTTGCGGGCTCTCCATGACGTGCACTCTACGCATTCTTTGCAGACCCTGCAACAGATGCAGGGTATGCAAAACTGGGGGCATCTCTTGGGGAGGCCCGGGGGTTGAGGTTGGCGGGGTGATCTGGTGGGGCCCCGCCTGCCGTACGAAATGAGGAACGCCCGCCCGAGGAGACCTCGGGCGGGCGTTTTACGAAAGGATCGTCACACCAGCGGGCGTGCCGTCGGCAGGATCGGGTACGGCAACGCCGTCTCGCCGGTCAGGAACCGGTCCACGCCCGACGCGGCCGCCCGCCCCTCGGCGATGGCCCAGACGATGAGCGACTGTCCCCGGCCCATGTCCCCCGCGACGAACACCCCGTCGACGTTGGTCATGTAGGTCTTGTCGCGCGCCACGTTCCCCCTGGCGTCGTACTCCACGCCGAGGTCCTGCAGCAGCGCCCCCTTCTCAGGTCCGAGGAAGCCCATCGACAGCGTGACCAGCTCGGCCGGGATCTCCCGCTCGGTGCCGGGGATCGGCTTGAAGCCCGTCTGCGGCCCCTCGACCTCGACCAGGCGCAGCGCCCGCACGTTGCCCTCGGCGTCGCCCGTGAACTCCGTCGTGGAGACCGCGTAGACCCTGTCGCCGTCGCCGTCGGACAGCTCCTCGTGGGCGCTCTCCATCTTGAACAGGATGGGGAACGTCGGCCACGGCTGCGAGCCGGGCCGCCCGGCCGGCGGCTGCGGCATGATCTCCAGCTGGGTCACCGAGGCGGCCCCCTGGCGGATCGCGGTGCCGATGCAGTCGGCTCCCGTGTCACCGCCGCCGATCACCACGACGTGCTTGCCGCGGGCGTTGATCGGGGAGTCCTCGAAGTCCTTGTTGGCGGGCGGCAGGTACTCCATCGCCTGGTAGACGCCCTTGAGGTCGCGTCCTGCGACCGGCAGGTCACGCCAGGCGGTGGCGCCGCCCGACAGCACGACCGCGTCGAACTCCTCGCGCAGCTGGGCGGCGGTGATGTCGACGCCGACGTTCACCGAGGTCCTGAACTCGGTGCCCTCGGCCCGCATCTGGTCGAGGCGCCTGTCGATGTGGCGCTTCTCCATCTTGAACTCGGGGATGCCGTAGCGGAGCAACCCGCCGATGGCGTCGGCCCGCTCGAAGACCACGACGTCGTGGCCCGCGCGGGTGAGCTGCTGGGCGGCGGCCAGGCCCGCGGGGCCCGAGCCGACGACCGCGACCTTCTTGCCGGTCCTGTTGGTGGGCGGCTGCGGCGTCACCCATCCCTCGGTGAAGGCGTGGTCGATGATCTCGACCTCGACCCGCTTGATAGCCACGGGGTCGGAGTTGATGCCGAGCACGCACGCCGCCTCGCACGGGGCGGGGCAGAGCCTGCCGGTGAACTCGGGGAAGTTGTTCGTGGCGTGCAGCCGCTCGATCGCCTCGCGCCAGTCGTGGCGGTAGACGAGGTCGTTCCACTCGGGGATGAGGTTCCCGAGCGGGCAGCCGTTGTGGCAGAACGGGATGCCGCAGTCCATGCAGCGGGCGGCCTGCTTGGTCAGCTTCGGCGCGGGGAAGTCCTCGTAGACCTCCCGCCAGTCGCGGATGCGGACGTCGACGGGGCGGCGCGCGGGCAGCTCCCGGTCGTGCGTGAGGAAACCCTTGGGGTCGGCCATGGTGCGCCTCCTTAACCCTGAACCGCGGCGGTCATGACCGCCTCGTCGATGTCCCTGCCTTCGATGCGGGCGGCCTCGGCGGCCTGCAGCACCCGCTTGTAGTCGGTCGGCATGATCTTGCCGAACCTCGTGAGCGCGTCGTCCCAGTCGGCCAGCAGCTCCTTGGCGACGGGCGAGCCCGTCTCCTCGAAGTGCCTGCCGACGATCTCGTGCAGGAACTGCGCGTCGTTGTCGGTCAGTGGCTCGATGGCGACCATCTCGCGGTTGACTCGCTCGGCCCGCAGGTCGAGCAGGTAGGCGATGCCTCCCGACATGCCGGCGGCGAAGTTGCGTCCGGTCTGGCCGAGCACGACGACCTTGCCGCCCGTCATGTACTCGCAGCCGTGGTCGCCCACGCCCTCGACGACCGCGGTGGCGCCGGAGTTGCGGACGCAGAAGCGCTCGCCCACCACGCCGCGGATGAACACCTCTCCCGACGTCGCACCGTAAAGGGTGACATTTCCGGAAATGATCTGACCGTCCAGCGGGGCGGTGTCGTGCGGGCGCACCGAGATCCTGCCGCCCGACAGGCCCTTGCCGAGATAGTCGTTGGCGTCGCCGGTCAGCCGCAGCGTGACCCCTCGCGGCACGAACGCGCCGAAGGAGTTGCCCGCCGAGCCGGTGAAGCTGATGTCGATCGTGTCGTCAGGCAGTCCCTCGCCGCCGTACCGCTTGGTCACCTCGTAGCCGAGCATGGTGCCGACGGTGCGGTTGACGTTGCGGATCGGCAGGTCGAGCGTGACGGGGGTGCCGTGCTCCAGCGCACCCTCCGCCAGGGCGATGAGCGTGTTGTCGAGCGCGTGCTCCAGGCCGTGGTCCTGAGCGACCGTACGGCGCAGCGCCGTCCCCTCGGGCAGCTCGGGCAGGTGCAGGATCGGCGACAGGTCGAGGCCGTTGGCCTTCCAGTGGTCCTCGGCCGCGCTCATGTCGAGCAGCTCGACATGCCCGATCGCCTCGTCGAGCGAGCGGAAGCCCAGCTCGGCGAGGTACTCGCGGATCTCCTCCGCGATGAACTCGAAGAAGTTCACCACGAACTCGGGCTTGCCGCTGAAGCGGCTGCGCAGCTCGGGGTTCTGGGTGGCGACGCCGACGGGGCAGGTGTCGAGGTGGCAGACGCGCATCATGACGCAGCCGGAGACGACCAGAGGGGCGGTGGCGAAGCCGTACTCCTCGGCGCCGAGCAGGGCGGCGATGACCACGTCGCGGCCGGTCTTGAGCTGGCCGTCGACCTGGACGACGATGCGGTCGCGCAGGCCGTTCAGCAGCAGCGTCTGCTGGGTCTCGGCCAGGCCGAGCTCCCACGGGGCGCCCGCGTGCTTGAGCGAGGTCAGCGGGGAGGCCCCCGTGCCGCCGTCGTGGCCGGAGATCAGCACGACGTCGGCGTGCGCCTTGGAGACGCCCGCGGCGACCGTGCCGACGCCGACCTCGGCGACCAGCTTCACGTGGACCCTGGAGACCGGGTTGGCGTTCTTCAGGTCGTGGATGAGCTGGGCCAGGTCCTCGATGGAGTAGATGTCGTGGTGCGGCGGCGGCGAGATCAGGCCGACGCCCGGGGTGGAGTGCCTGGTCTTGGCGATCCACGGGTAGACCTTGTGGCCGGGGAGCTGGCCACCCTCGCCGGGCTTGGCGCCCTGGGCCATCTTGATCTGCAGGTCGTCGGCGTTGACCAGGTACTCGCTCGTCACGCCGAAGCGGCCGCTGGCCACCTGCTTGATGGCGCTGCGCCTGGTGAGGTCGTACAGGCGCCCTGGCTCCTCGCCGCCTTCGCCGGTGTTGGACTTGCCGCCGAGCCTGTTCATCGCGATGGCGAGCGTCTCGTGCGCCTCCATCGAGATGGAGCCGTAGGACATGGCGCCGGTGGAGAACCGCTTGACGATCTCGGAGACGGGCTCGACCTCGTCCAGCGGCACCGGCGTCCTGCCGGAGGCGAACCTGAACAGCCCGCGCAGCGTCATCAGCCGCTCGGCCTGCGAGTCGACCAGGCTCGTGTACTCCTTGAAGATCTCGTAGCGGCGGCTGCGCGTGGCGTGCTGCAGCTTGAAGACCGTCTCGGGGTTGAACAGGTGCGGCTCGCCCTCACGCCGCCACTGGTACTCGCCGCCCACGTTGAGCCGCCGGTGGGCGTTCTCCGCGCGGGGGTAGGCGTGGCGGTGACGCGCGGCGGCCTCCCTGGCGAGCACGTCGAAGCCGACGCCGCCCAGGCGCGAGGTGGTGCCGACGAAGCAGGTGTCGATGACCTCCTCGCCCAGGCCGAGCGCCTCGAAGATCTGCGCGCCGGTGTAGCTGGCGACCGTGGACACGCCCATCTTGGACATGACCTTGATGACGCCCTTGCCGTACGCCTTGATGAGGTTGCGCACAGCCTTGTGCTTGTCGACCTGGAGCATGCCGGTGTCGACCATGTCCTCGACGGTCTCGATCGCGAGGTAGGGGTTGACGGCGCCGGCGCCGTACCCGATGAGCAGCGCCATGTGGTGGCACTCGCGCGCCTCGCCGGTCTCGATGACCAGGCCGATCTTGGTGCGGGTCTTCTCTGCGATGAGGTGGTGGTGGACCGCGCCGGTCAGCAGCAGCGACGGGATCGGCGCGAGCCGCTCGGAGAAGCCGCGGTCGGACAGCACGATGATGCGCGCGCCGCCCGCGATCGCCTCGGAGACCTCGGCGCAGATGGCGGCGAGCCTGTCGCGCAACGCCTGTCCGCCGCCCGCCACCTCGTAAAGGCCGCTCACGACATAGGGGTGGAAACCGGGCAGGTGGCCCTCGTCGTTGATGTGGATGATCTTGGCGAGCTCGTCGTTGTCGATCACCGGGTACGGCAGGACGAGCTGCCTGCACGAGGAGGGGCCCGGGTTGAGCAGGTTGCCCTCGGGGCCGAGCGTGCTGGCCAGCGAGGTGACGAGCTCCTCGCGGATGGCGTCCAGCGGCGGGTTGGTGACCTGGGCGAACAGCTGGCTGAAGTAGTCGAACAGCAGCCTCGGCTTCTCGCTGAGCACGGCGACGGGCGTGTCGGTGCCCATCGACCCGATCGGCTCCTGGCCGTTGGTGGCCATCGGCGACAGGATGATCCGCAGCTCTTCCTCGGTGTAGCCGAACGTCTGCTGCCGCTTGACCAGCGCCTCGTGCGTGGGGATCTCGTGGGCGCGGGCGGGCAGCTCCTCGAAGCGCACCAGGCCGGCGTGCAGCCAGTCCTCGTACGGCAGCGCGGCGGCCAGCTCGGCCTTGATCTCGTCGTCCTCGATGATCTTGCCGCGGGCGGTGTCGATGAGGAACATGCGGCCCGGCTGCAGGCGGCCCTTGCGGACGACGTCCTCGGGCGCGAAGTCGAGCACACCGGCCTCGGAGGCCAGCACGACCAGGCCGTCGGCGGTCACCCAGAACCGGCCCGGACGCAGTCCGTTGCGGTCGAGGACCGCTCCGGCCAGCGTGCCGTCGGTGAAGGTGATCGAGGCGGGGCCGTCCCACGCCTCCATCATCGAGGAGTGGAACTCGTAGAAGGCCCGGCGATCCGGGTCCATCTCGGTGTGGTTCTCCCACGCCTCGGGGATCATCATCAGCACCGCGTGCGGCAGCGAGCGACCGCCCAGGTGCAGCAGCTCCAGCGTCTCGTCGAAGGAGGCGGTGTCGGAGCCGTCGGGGTCGCAGATCGGGAAGAGCCGCTCGAGGTCGCCGGGGATGAGGTCGGAGGCCAGCATGGCCTCGCGGGCGCGCATCCAGTTGCGGTTGCCCTTGACCGTGTTGATCTCGCCGTTGTGGGCGATGTAACGG
This sequence comes from Nonomuraea sp. NPDC049152, assembly GCF_040648355.1. Classification (NCBI taxonomy): domain Bacteria; kingdom Bacillati; phylum Actinomycetota; class Actinomycetes; order Streptosporangiales; family Streptosporangiaceae; genus Nonomuraea; species Nonomuraea sp. NPDC049152. Next base: position 135,642 of record NZ_JBEZDO010000001.1, read on the forward strand.
TAGGGGTGCGCCAGGGGCCAGCTCGGGAAGGTGTTGGTCGAGAAGCGCGAGTGCACCAGCGCGATGGCGGTGTCGTAGCGCTCGTCGGACAGGTCGGGGAAGAAGGGCTCGACCTGCAGCGGGGTGAGCATGCCCTTGTAGACCAGCGTGCGGCTGGACAGCGAGGGGAAGTAGACGTCCGCCTCGTGCTCGGCCCGCTTGCGCAGGCAGAAGGCGAGCCTGTCCAGCTCCAGGCCGCTCTCGCCCTTCGGGCTCGACACGAACAGCTGGCCGAAGTACGGCATGACCGCGCGGGCGCTCGGGCCCGCGTTCGAGGTGTCCACGGGGACCTCGCGCCAGCCGAGAACCGTCAGGCCCTCCTCCGCCGCGATCTCCTCGATGAGGCGCACGGCCACCTGCCGCGCCTCGCCGTCGAAGGGCAGGAAAGCCATGCCCACGGCGTAGTGGCCCTGCTCGGGCAGGGGGAAGTCGGTGGCGGACCTGAGGAAGAGGTCCGGGATCTGCGTCAGGATCCCGGCGCCGTCGCCGGTGTCCGGCTCGCTACCCTTCGCTCCCCGGTGGTCGAGATTGCACAGGGCCGTCAGAGCCTTCACGACGATTCCGTGGCCACGTCGCCCGTTCACGTCCGCGACCATCGCGACGCCGCAGGCGTCGTGCTCGTTGGCGGGGTGGTAGAGGCCCTGGGGCTCGGGGAACCCGAGGTGGGCAGCAGGCATTGAATCCCTCCCGTCGTCATCGTCTGCTTTGGTGTTGCAGGCGGGGACGACGTTGGCCCTGCTGCTGATTCAGTGGATAGAGGGTATCGCACCCTGTCGGAATAGTGCCCACCAGGTCCACATCGCGAACATTCACAAGATTCCGGTATACGGACCCTCTTGTCCCAACAACCGATATCTTTCCCCCATTCCCCGCCGCTGTCCGCCATCCCAGCGACACCTCGCGACGATCGCGGGACCGGCTCGCCCCGGCGGCCACGGCTAAGGTTGCCCCATGGAACGCGACGGCCTGGAGGCCCTGCTGGCGAGCGCGGGAATCGACGGCAGGCGGCTGCGCCACGCCCTCACGCTCGTCTGCGACACCCAGTGGTGGACGCTGGGCGACCTGGTCAGGGAGAGCGCCACGTCCAGGCGCTCGATCGAGGCCCTCCTTCGCGAGGTCAGACTCGAACGGCAGGGTGAGCGCTTCCGGGTTCCCCTCCTGCACACCCCCGACTACCAGGACCTGTTCGCGGTCAGCGAGCCGCCCGCCGACCCCGTCGGCCACCTGCTCCCCCACTACGAGCACGTGGTCAAGCGCATGAAGGACCTCATCAGGCAGGCCCCCGCCGCCAGGCAGGCGCTCGACCACGTCTCCGCCACCGCCGAGACCGTCGTCCGCCGCGCCCTCCTGCTCGGCGCCAGGTTCTGGCTGCCAGGGGCGCGCGTGCTGTGCGTCGGCGACCACGACCTGACCTCCCTGGCCGTCCGGCTGGTGCATCCCGAGTGCGAGGTGACGGTCGTCGACATCGACGAGCGCATCCTGGCCTACATCGACGCCCAGGACCTCGGCGTCTCGACGCGGTGGGCCGATCTGCGGCTCGGGCTGCCCGCGTCGGCGCGCGAGCACGACCTGGCCGTCACCGACCCGCCGTACACGCCGGAGGGGATCGGCCTGTTCGTCGCCCGCGCCGTCGAGGGGCTGAAGGACGAGGGCAGGGTCCTGCTGGCGTACGGGGCGAGCGAGCGCACGCCCATGCTGGCCCTCAAGGTGCAGCAGACGCTGTCCGCGCTCAACCTCACGTACGAGGCCGTCTATCCCGACTTCAACCGCTATTTCGGCGCGGAGGCGATCGGCTCGGCCGCCGACCTGTACATCCTGCGGCCCACCACCAAGACCCGCCCCGCCGTCGCGGCCCGCGTCGACAAGCTCGCCACCGCGATCTACACGCACGGCCCGCAGTCCATCGAATCCGCGCCCGCCGCGGGCACGCGGCCCGAGTCGGGGCCTGACTTCACGCCTGACCTGCTCGTCGGCGACTGGCCGAAGGACCTGCCCCAGCCACGCGCCAGGCTGGCCACCTGGCTGGCCAAGCCGCACGCGTCCGCGCCGTCGAAGGTGGCGATCGCGGTGCCCGCGGGGCTCGAGACGGCGCTTGCCCGCCTGCTGCTGGCCACCCGCGCCGCGCACGTCCGCGTCCACCTCGCCGAGCCGCCGGCGCGCGAGCTGCCCGCCGTCCCGGCCGTCTACGCGGTCACGGTCGACGGCTCCGTGCTCGACGCGGTACGGTTGCCGCCGCCCTCCGACGAGGCGGGCCTGGTGGTGCGCCGCATCCTCGACAACGCGCACGGGAAGCTGGCCAACACCTGGCGGGAGGGGCTCATCGCGGCCGCGGCGGCTCGCGGGCTCACGCTGACCAAGAACGACGCCCGCGCGCTCATCCGGATGTCCGCCCCGTGGGCGGAGTCGGTCACGGTGCTGGAAGCGCCGCTCCACCGCCTGGAGTCGCTGCCCACCGCCGTCGCCGCGACGCTGGCCTCGCTCCCCGACTGACCCCCTGGGCAGGCGCCGAGGCGAGATGGTCGGGTTCTGGTGGTCGGGGTCAGGTGGCGGCGATGACGCGGGCGGAGACGACAGTGCGGCCGAGGCCGTCCAGGGCGATCTGCGGGTGGGCCAGGTCGTGCCGTCCCGCGCCGACGGGACCGACCCAGCTCACCGTGACGAAGTGCCCGAGGGCCCGTGCCTGCGCCCTGCTGCGGGAGACGTCGAACTCGGCCGCCTGCCGTACGAAACCGCCGGTGCGCAGCGCGGACGTCAGCGCGTCGGCCGCGCGTCCGTCCGCGAGGTTGAAGATGAGGAACTGCCCCGCGACCGTGCCGTCGGAGCTGGTGTAGGAGGCGCGCAGCACCTGTGTGCAGCCCGGCGCTTCCACCCCCCAGAGCGCCTCCCCGCAGTCGGTCAGCAAGGCTGAGGACTGGCGCACCATGCTGACCCCGCCGGAGGTGAGCGTCGCTGTCGAAGGGCCGAGCACCTCGCCCTCGGTGAGCGGCGCGGGATCGAGCGCGGCGGTGTCGATGACCGCGTACTGCGCCGAGGTCGGCTCCCCCGCGAAGACCGCGGCCCGCGGCCCGCCACCGCGCAGGAACAGGAAGGCCGTGGCGGCGGCGAGCGCCACGAGGGCGACCAGGACGGGGATGAGAACGCGGCGAGGCATGGTGAACAAGCCTAGGAGGTGCCGGTCAGCGCCACGACCCGCTTGAAGAGCGGCTTCTCGGCGGCCCGCACGGTGAGGGCGAGGTTGGCGAAGTCGTCCTTGGGCGAGGGCTCGGCGCCGTCGGCGCGCGACAGCCACACCAGCGCGACGTAGTGGCCGAGCGCGTAGGCGCCGCCCTCGGTGTAGGCGTCGGCGGGGAAGGGAGTGAGCGGGCGCACCCAGCCGCCCCTGTACAGCGACTTCAGCGACTCGACCAGCCCGCCCGCCACCTTGGCGTCGTTGAGATTGAGCAGCGTGAACTGGGCGAGGTAGCGGCCGTCGGCGCTGGTGTAGGCGGCTCGCGCGGCCTGGGAGCAGCCCGCCTCGCCGACCTGGGCGACGAGCTGCTCACCCCAGAGCGCGGCCGCGCAGTCGGTGTCGACGATCTTCTGCCCCAGCTTGAGCGTGACCTTGTGCTCGCCGGTGAGCGTCTTGCTGGCGAAGAGCTCCTTGGCGGTGATGGGCTGGGCGTCCTTGGCGCGTTCGGCGATGGGCGCGAACACCTTGGGCGAGGCCCACCCCTCGAACTTCTCCGGCGGCAGCCCCTCGACGCTCAGCCCGGCGGCCTGCTGGGTGCCGGACCTGGCGTCGGAGCCCAGCGCGGCGATCACGGTGGTGAGCGTGACAGCCGCGATGAGCACGCCGGCGACGGAGGCGATGATCACCAGCAGGCGCTGCTGCTGCGGCTTCAGCCCCCAGTCGGTGAGGATGGGCAGGTTCCAGTCCGGCGGCGGCGTCCTTCGGCGTTTCCTGGTGCTCACAGCCCGCCTGTTCCTCCGATCAGGTTGCCGAGTCCGAAGGTCAGCCCCGCGGCCACGACGCCGACGCCGAGCTGGCGCAGGCCCGAGTACCACCAGCTGCGCGCGGTGACGGTGGAGACCAGCGCCCCCGCGCCGAACAGCGCCAGACAGGACAGCACCGCCGACAGCCACAGGCTCGTGACGCCGAGCAGATACGGCAGCAGCGGCAGGACCGCGCCCACGCTGAAGGACAGGAACGAGGACACCGCCGCGATCTTCGGCGAGGGCAGGTCCGCGGGAGTGACTCCCAGCTCGGCCCGCGCGTGCACCTCCAGCGCCCGGCTCGGGTCGCGGGAGATCTGCCTGGCGACCTCCGCGGCCAGCGCGGGGTCGACGCCCTTGTCGATGTAGCCCTGGGCGAGCTCTTCCTGCTCGGCCTCGGGATGCCGCGCGATCTCCCGCCGCTCGACGTCGATCTCGGCGAGGGCCAGCTCGCGCTGACTGGCCACGGAGACGTACTCGCCTCCGGCCATGGAGAACGCGCCCGCGGCAAGCCCCGCGATGCCGGCGAGCGCGATCACCTTGGTGTCGTCGGTGCCGCCCGCGACACCGGCGATGAGCGCGAAGTTGGACACCAGCCCGTCCATCGCGCCGAAGACCGATGGCCGCAGCCACCCGCCGTTGACGTCGCGATGTTCGTGATGGATCTCCGCGCGCCCGCTCATCAGGACTTCTTTTCCTCCGGTACGGCCTGCGTCTCGCCGTCCCCTTCCCCGTCAGGGGCGTGGTCATCCTTGTCGCCCTCGGCGGCCTCCTCGTCGTCCGCGGAGTCCGCCGGCGACTCGGCGGCGGGAGGTTCGCCGCCGGTTTCGGCCGAGGGCGCGACGACGATCTCCTCGCTGTCCTTGTTCCTGGTCACCCAGAAGTAGACCAGCGCCCCGATGAACAACACGATCGCGGTCCACTGGTTGATCCGCAGGCCGAGGAAGTGGACGGCGTGGTCGACGCCGCCGACGGGGTCGACGCGCAGCCCCTCGATCCAGAACCTGCCGAGGGTGTAGCCGGCCACGTAGAGCGCGAACAGCCTGCCATGGTGCAGCGCGAACCGCTTGCCCACCCAGATCAGCACGAAGCCGAGCACGAGGTTCCACAGCGACTCGTACAGGAAGGTCGGGTGGTACAGCCCCGTGTAGCCGTCGATCGTGCCCGCCTTGCCAGGCTCGATCTCCAGGCCCCACGGCAGCGTCGTGGGGCTGCCGAACAGCTCCTGGTTGAAGTAGTTGCCCCACCTGCCGATGGCCTGGGCGAAGGCGATGCCGGGCGCGACGGTGTCGGCCACCGCGCTCAGCGACAGGCCCCTCTTACGGCAGGCCAGCCACACGCCGACGCCGCCGAGCGCGATCGCCCCCCAGATGCCGAGGCCACCGTTCCAGATGAACAGCGCCTCGTACGGCTCGTTGGGCGCCCGGTCACCGAAGTAGAGCTGCCAGTCGGTGATGACGTGGTAGAGACGGCCACCGATCAGGCCGAAGATCACCGCGGGAACGGCGATGTCGACGATCGTGCCGGGCGTCCCGCCACGAGCCCGCCAGCGGCGCTCGCTGATCCAGACCGCGACGATGACACCCAGGACGATGCACAGCGCGTAGGCCCTGATCGGGATCGGGCCGAGGTACCAGACCCCCTGGGAGGGACTGGGAATCGAGGCAAGGGGCATGTCAGTGGAGAGTAGCGGACCCGCGGCTACTTGGCGGCATCGAGAACGGCCTTGCGCAGCTCGGTCGGCACGAAGGCGGTGTTCTGGTCCATGTCCTTGCCGTTGAGCTTGACCGTCGGCGTGCCCTGCAGACTGATGGCGGCGATGGTCTTGTCACTGGCGGCGACGTAGGCCTGGGCGTGCTTCTGCGAGGTCACGCAGGTGGCGAAGTCGGGGGCGGTGACCCCGGCCTCCTCACCCAGCTCGACCAGCTGCTCGGTGCTGAAGCCCTCGGCGGTCTCCTCGGGCTGGTTCGCGAAGAGCTTGTCGTGGTAGGCCACCCACTGCTTCCCGTCGGTGACGCAGCGGGCCGCAGCGCCCGCGCGCACGGAGTTGCCCCTGGTGATGCCCTTGTTCATCTGCGCAGGGAAGATCGTGAGCGGGTGGTAGACGACCTTGGCCTTGCCCTCGGCGGCGAGGTTCTTGAACGTCGTGCCGCTGGTCTCCTCCAGTTGCTTGCAGGCGGGGCACTGGAAGTCCTCGTAGATGTCGATGACGGGGGCGGTGACGCCCGCGTTGGCCATCGCCACCGTGCCGTCGCTCTGGATCGTGACGGGGGCCAGGCTCGCGCCCGCGGACTCCGACGTGCTCTGGTTGGCCGCGAACAGCCAGCCCGCGGCGATCGCCCCGACGGCGACCACCCCGACGGTGACGTAGGTGGCGACGCGCTTGCGCTGCTCCTGCTTCTTCTCGGACTCGCGCTGGGCCTTGATCCTGTCCCGCACGGACTGTTGCCGCTGGGCCTTACTCATCCTCGTCCCCTTCGAAATCATCGGTGTCGCCGCCACGCCTCCCCGCCAGCCCCAGGGCGGCGTCCAGGGCGAGGCGCCCCGGCGGGAAGCGGACGGTCCATACGGCCAGCAGCACCAGGCCGAAGTCGCGGACGATGTCGAGCAGATAGCTCGGCTCCTCCCACGACTTGAGCTCGCCGCCGCCGCCGAAGCAGCCGCAGTCGATCCGCAGCCCGTTGGCCCACGCCCATGCGATGCCGAGGACGAAGGCCAGCATGAGCAGCCCGCCCGCGACCGCGGCCGCCCGGGTGAGCAGGCCGACCACCAGCAGCACGCCGACGACGATCTCCACGATGGGCAGGCCGTAACCCACGGTCTCGGCGAGCGCGTCAGGCAGCAACCGGTAGGCCTTGACCGCCAGGACGGAGTTGTGAATGCTGCCGATCTTCAACCCTCCGGCGACGATCAGCACTCCGCCCAGTACCAGCCGGGCCAAGGTCGTCACCCAGGGTACCGTCACGTTAGCGGTGCGTAGCCGTTGCGACGCGGTCACATGCCTCTCCTATGTAGTCGCATCTGAAATGCGCACAGTACCTGGATGCCATCTGATCACGTGCTGGATAAGACTCAACTAAGGTCGGCGGCCACCAGGCCGCCGTGTTGTTGTGCGCGGAACTCGCTCGGCGGCAGGCCCGCCCTGCGGGTGAAGATCCGGGTGAAGTAGGCGGGATCGTCGTATCCGACCCGCCTGGCGATCGCGGCGATCGGCAGCTCCGAACCGGCCAGCAGGTCCTTGGCCCTGGTGAGCCTGATCGACAGCAGGTAGTCCTTGGGGCTGCAGCCCGCCAGGCGGCGCACGACCACGCGCAGGTCGCCGACCGTCATCCCGAGCCGTTTGGCGTGCTCGGCGACGGAGATGGGCAGGCAGGCGTCTCTGGCCAGGCCCTCCAGCACGGGGTCGCCCGCCGCGTCCTCGTCGGCCCTGGCGTGTCGCAGCGCGACGAGGACCTCGTGGACCAGCGCGGAGGTCTCGACCTCCAGGTAGGGGCTGCCCCTGCGGATGGCCTGCGCGATGCGGCCGATGGCGTGCGCGGCGGGATCGGCGGTGGTCAGCGGGGTGACGGGCGTGGCGGCGTCGACGAAGCCGAGGTCCTGGTAGGCGGTGGCCGCGGGTCCTGTGAAGTCGACGAACCACTCGACCCAGCCGGTGTCGTGCGGGGCATAGTGGTGCTTGACGCCCGGCAGCAGCCAGAGGACCGAGGGGGCGATGACCTCGACGGGCAGGCCGCCGGCGTGTGAGAACCAGCCCTTGCCCTGGGTGACGACGACGGCGACGTGGTGGTCGAGCGCGCGGGGGCCGACGGTGGGCAGCCGGCCCTCGAGATGGCCGACGCCGAGACAGACGAGGCCCAGCCTGCGGTGAGCGGGGCCTGGGGTGAGGTAGTGCATCCACCGCCGGAAGTCTTCGGCCATCCGCTCGCCCCTTCCGTCCAACAACTTCACCAGCTTTGTCCATGGCCCCTGAGCTGGGGATTCGGCAAGCTGCTACGCGCGGAATCCTATCTCAAGGGGCAACATGCGACATTTCATGATAAACGGGGGCGCTTTCCTGCTGGACGGTGAGGAGTTCAGGGTGCTGTCAGGGGCCCTGCACTACTTCCGGGTCCTCCCCGAGCAGTGGAGCCACCGGCTGAGGATGCTGAGGGCCATGGGTCTCAACACGGTGGAGACCTATGTGCCGTGGGATCTCCACGAGCCCCGCAAGGGAGAGTTCCGCAGGCTGGAGGAGCTGGCCGCCTTCCTCGACGCCGCGGCGGACGAGGGCCTGCTGGCCATCGTCAGGCCCGGCCCCTACATCTGCGCGGAGTGGGACAACGGCGGCCTGCCGTCGTGGCTGACCGCCGAGCTCGGCCCGAGGGTGCGCACCCGCGACGCCGAATACCTGTCCCACGTCGAGCGCTACTTCGACGAGGTCGTCCCGCTGATCGCCGACCGGCAGGTCACCAGAGGCGGAAACGTGATCATGGTGCAGGTCGAGAACGAGTACGGCTCCTACGGCAGCGACGCGGTCTACCTGCGCCACCTGGCCGACGACCTGATCGCGCACGGCGTCGACGTGCCCCTGTTCACCTCCGACGGCGCCGACGACTTCTACCTCACCGGCGGCACCGTCCCCGGCGTGCTGGCGACCGTGAACTTCGGCTCGGGACCCGAGGCGGCCTTCGCCAAGCTGCGCGAGCACCGCCCCGACGATCCGCTGATGTGCATGGAGTTCTGGTGCGGGTGGTTCGACCACTGGGGACACGGGCACGTGACCCGCGACGCCGCCGACGCGGCCGACTGCCTGGAGCGGATCCTGGCCGCGGGCGCGTCCGTGAACCTGTACATGGCGCACGGCGGCACCAACTTCGGCACCACCGCGGGCGCCAACAGGGTCGGCGAGCTGGCCGACGGCGAGTACCGGCCCACGACCACCTCCTACGACTACGACGCCCCGATCGACGAGCGCGGCGCGCCGACGGAGAAGTTCTGGCGCTTCCGCGAGATCCTTTCCCGCTACAACCCCTCGCCGCCCGACGTCCCCGCGGTCCCCCCTTCGCTCCCGCCCGCGGTGGTGCCGCTGGTGAAGTCCGTACCGCTGCGCGACGTCCTCGACCAGGTGGCGGGGCCCTCGGTGACCTCTCCCCTGCCGCCGTCGTTCGAGGATCTCGGCCTGGTCCACGGCCTGGCGCTGTACCAGGTGGAGGTGCCGGGGCCGCGCAGGCCGTACCGGCTGCGGGTAGGCGGCGTGCACGACAGGGCCCACCTGTACGTGGACGGCGAGCTGGCGGCGGTGCTGGAGCGCGGGGGCGAGGAGCCGGTGCTGGAGGTGCCGGGACCCGCCAGCCTGGAGCTGCTGGTCGAGTCGATGGGCAGGACCAACTACGGGCCCGCGCTCGGCGAGCGGAAGGGGCTGATGGCGCCGCTCATGCACGACAGGCAGTACCTGCACGGCGTGACGGCCAGGCCGATCCCGCTGCGGGAGTTGCCCGCGCTGCCGTACGAGGAGGGGCTGGGCGCGCGGGTGCCCGCGTTCTTCCGCGGCAGCCTGGAGGTGGCCGCGCCCGCCGACGGCTTCCTCGCGCTGCCAGGGTGGGGCAAGGGGTACGTGTGGGTGAACGGCTTCCTGCTCGGCCGCTACTGGGACAGGGGCCCGCAGCGCACGCTGTACGTGCCGTGGCCGCTGCTGAGGGCGGGCGCGAACGAGGTGGTGATCCTGGAGCTCGACCACGCGGGCTCGGCCGCACTCGACCTCCTCTCCGAGCCCGACCTGGGCTGACCGCGGCGACCGTCCGGCCGCGCGGAGACGGCGAACGGCCCCGGAGGCGCGCCTCCGGGGCCGTTCGTGTCACAGGAGAGGGTCAGCGGCAGGAGAGCCTGGCGTCGCCCCAGTCGGCGTGGTCGTTGCCGTTGCCGTCGCCGCCGTCGGCGACGCGGAGCTGGACGTTCTTGGCGCCGGCGAGGTCGGCCGTCAGCTCGTAGGCGGCGTCGGCGGCCTTGAGCACCGGGCTCTGCGCCACCACCCTGCCGTCGGCCACGACGGAGAACTGCACCGAGCCGCGCGTGGCCTGCACGTCGTCGACGCCGACCGAGGCGGTCAGGGCAGTACACCGCGCGCCGAGGAAGTAGGTGATCGAGGCGGGGGCGTGCGTGCCCAGGCCCTTGGCGAAGGACTTGCCGCCGATCGTGATCGGCCTGCCGTCGCCCTGACCCTGCTCGCCGTTGGACTGGTCGCGCTCGACGGGCCCCCAGCCGTTGGCGGCCGAGGTCCAGTCGATGTCGCTGACGAACACGTCGCTGGTGGGCGGCGGCGGCATCGTCCGTACGGCCGCGCCCGCCTCCAGCGTCTTGGTCACCCCGCCCACCTCATAGGTGAGCGTGGCCTTCAGCTGGTAGGGCTGGTAGGGCGCGTCGACGGGCGGCGTCACCTTCCACGCGGTGGACAGCTGCTGCCCCGGCTCGACAGAGGCGGCGGCGCCCTGGCCCGTGACCGTCCAACCCTGCGGGGCGGTCAGCCGTACCGAGACGTTGCGCGCGGCCGCGTCCTCCAGGTTGGCGAACACGGTCGTCACGTCGTTGGGCAGTCCCGGCTCCAGCGTCTCGGCCGCGGGCCGCACCGCCAGCGAGGCGCAGGCGAGCTGGTCCTGGGCGGGTCCGAGGTCGGTGACGGAGAAGTCGTCGAGGACGAAGTCGGCGCCGTCCCTTTCGGCCTGCAGCGAGCGCAGGCCCACCCAGACGTCGCCGCAGCCCGCGACGACCCGCTCGGTGAACGTGGCCGTGGTCAACTTCTGCTCCAGCGGGGTCTGGCGCAGCTCGACCGTCTGGCCCGCCTTGTCGTAGCCGCTCACCCAGGCGAAGGTGTTCGGCAGCGCGTTCTGGTAGCGGAAGGACACCTCGTAGGCGTGTCCAGGCTCGAACCTGGTGGTCCACGGCACGGTCCTGTAGACCAGGCCCCTGCGCTCCTCGTGCGCCTTCAGCGACTCCTCGCCGCCGATGACGTCGTCGACGGCCTTGCCGTTCCATCCGGCCTGGGTGTAGGGGGCGTGCTTCTGGGCGATGTGGGTGCGCGGGTCGGTGCTGCCGCCCGCGTCGCCCTTCACGAACGGGCCCCAGCCCTGGTCGACGTGCTCGAAGTCCTCGACCTGGCCGGTGGGCTCGGTCCGCACCAGCCGTACGTCGTCGACGCGCACGGCGGCCTCGCCCGCCTCGGCGGTGACGCGCACGGTCGCCTTGTCCTTGGGCGCGGTGAAGACCACCTTGACCCGCTGGAAGTGGGTGTCGTGCTTCTCGTCCGCCGCGACCTGGTTCTTCACCGTCGAGCGGTCGAGGAAGGCCGAGACGTTCAGCTTGCGGGCACCGTCCACGGTCAGCGTGGTGCGCCGCGACCTGCCCGGCTCGACCTCGATCCAGGCCGAGAGGCTGTAGGTGGCGCCGGGGGTCAGGCCCTTGAGCCGCTGCCCCAGCTCGGCCCGCTGACCGGCGCCGAGCAGCGCGACCCGCTGTCCCGTGGCGGTGGTCTCGACGCTGACCGTGCCGCTGGTCTCCCACGCGTCCGTCGCCTCGCCGTTGAAGCCGGGGTCGGCGACGCCGCCGCCCTCACCCCACTGCGGCCTGCCCTGCTTGGGCGCCTTGCCGGGGTAGAGCACGTACGGCACGCCCGCCTCCGCCTGCAGCGTGATCTTCCCGTCGACCGGGACGACGGTGCCGGCCTCCACCCTGCCCTGGGTGGTGAGCTTGTAGACGCGCATCTTCGTGGCGGCGTCCCACGTGGTCGCCCCGCCTGCCGGGTTGTAGTGGTAGTACCTGCCCTCCCATGGGATCAGGTACGTGCCGCCGTCGATCACCTTGGCGTCGCCCGCGTAGACCTCGCGCTTGCCGTTGACGACCGTGCCGCGCACGCCGTCGCCGAAGACGATGCCGTCGGCGTTCCAGTCCATGATCGGGAAGTGCTGGAGGTACTTGGCGGGGAGGTTGTTCTCCCAGATGTTGCGGTAGAAGGTGGCCCAGTCGATCTCGCCGGTCCAGCCCTCGAACTCCTCGATGCGGGCGTTGCCGAGGATGGGGTGACTGTTCCAGACGTCCTTCTCCTGGTTGCGGATGAAGCGGATGATCTGGGAGTTGAGCCCCTTGTTGGTGGCGCCGCCGTAGCCGAGGTCACTGGCCCAGTGCGACCACAGCGAGGCGCGCTCCAGCTTGTCGGCCCACTCGCTGGCGACCTGCCAGCCCTGCTCGCGCAGCTCGGCGAGCGTGCGGTCGGCGACCCAGCCGTGGGTGTAGTAGACGTCGAGGTAGAGCAGCGCGAGGTTGCGGTCGGTCTCCTCGCGCAGCTGCTTGAACCGCTTGGCCAGGTTGCCGGTGGCCAGGTCGGTGCGCTGGTCTATGTAGTACGACTGGCCGAGCCAGTCCCAGCCCCTGGCGTTCTTGTTGACGAGGGTCTCGTCGAACGCCTTCGCCTCGGCGTAGGCCTCGGTGGCGTTGACGTGGACGCCGAAGGCGGCGTTCCAGTCCTTGCCCGCGCGCAGCAGCGTGTTGAGGTCCTTCAGCCCGCCCGCGCGCTTGTTGTAGTTGCCGCCGTAGTCGGGGTGGGCCGAGTCGTGGCCCTCCGACTGGTAGCCCTTGAGGATGGCCAGCTGGCCGAGCCCGTCGGTGGCCAGCGAGATGCGCTTGACGTCGTCGAGCGTGCGCAGGAACGGATGGGTGGCCTGGCTGGCGAAGTTGAAGGGGATGTGGATCGCCACGCGGTCGCGGGTCTGGTCGGCGCCGATCGGCTTGAGGCCGATTCGCCGGAAGGCGATCGCGCCGTCCTGCCAGTCCACGCCGCCGTCGCCGTTGGCGTCGGGCGTGACGACGACCTTGGCCCACGGCAGCTCCTCGGTGTACGGCGCGCCGGAGGCCCGGTAGGTCCACTGGCCGCTCCACACCCCGACCGCGACCCTGCCCGCCGCGTCCTTGCGGGCCTGGTGCCAGAACCTGGCCGCGTCCGTGTTGGTGGCGCCCGAGGGCTGGTCGAAGCTGGAGTTCGACTCGATCGCCGCCGCGAGCTCGCCGGTGTTGACGATCGCGTAGGTCGCTCCCACTGGTGCCGCCTCCGCCGGGGTGGCGGCGGTGACCTGGGCGAACCTGTCGGCGGTGCGGGTGGAGTCGGGGTCCAGCCTGGTGAAGGCGGTGGCGGCGCCCGCCTGGTCGCTGGCCACCGACACCAGGTCGTGGCCTGGAATGTCGATCGTGCCGACCCTGAAGGCCTCGGTGTCCTTGACCGCGTCGATCCTGAACGTGGTGGTCGTGCCGTCCAGCGCGATGCTGGCCTCCAGCTCCACGCCGGGCAGCGCGTCGAAGGTCAGCCGGTATCCGGCCTTGGCCGCGTCGCTTCCCGTGGAGACGCCCTTGACCGGGTACGGCTTGCCGTTCAGCACCACGGCGGTGACCGGAGCGCCGGACCCGCCGAGCCTGGCCCCGCCAGGCGCGGTGTAGCTCAGCACGCGGGGGAAGTCGGCCGCCACGGCCACGGTGAGCTCGGACGAGGTGAGAGTGATCGCCTCCTCGGCGGCGGCCGAGGGGGAGAGAGCTAATCCTGACAGCGTGAGGCCGCCTGCGAGGGCAGCCGAAAGCAGACGCATGGGCATCGCTCCTGCGTTGAAGGGGGGTTGAGGGGTCAGAGCTTGACGCCACCTGCGGCGAGGTCGGCCTTCCAGAACCGCTGCAGGCCGATGAAGGCGAGGATGACGGGGATGACGGACACGAACGCGCCGGTGACGACCATGTCGCGGTAGAAGCCGTAGCGCAGGCTGTTCCACTTGACCAGGCCGAGCGTGATCGGCCAGAGCGACTCGTCGTTCAGCACGATCATCGGGAGGAAGAAGTTGTTCCAGATCGCGACGAACTGGAACAGGAAGAGCGTGACCAGGGCGGGCGCCATCAGCCGGACGGCGACGGTGAAGAAGATGCGCAGCTCGCCCGCGCCGTCCAGCCGCCCCGCCTCCAGCAGCTCGCCGGGTACCGCCGCGTCGGCGTAGACCCTGGCGAGGTAGACGCCGAACGGGCTGACCATGCTCGGCAGCAGCACGCCCCACATGGTGTTGAGCAGCCCGATCTGGGTGAGCAGGAGGTAGAGCGGCAGGCCGAGCAGCGGGATCGGGACCAGCACCGCGAACATGATCGTGGCGAAGACGGCGCCGCGCCCCCTGAAGGGGTACTTCGACAGCGCGTAGCCCGCCATCGCCGAGACCGCGGTCGCGCCGAGCGCGCCGCCGACGGAGTAGACGACCGTGTTCAGCAGCCAGCGCGGATAGACGCCGCCGTCCTGCTCCATCAGCCTGCCCAGGTTGGTCCCGAGGTTGATGTCGCCGAACCACAGCGCGGGCGTGTCGAACAGGTCGCCGCCCGACTTGGTGGCCGAGACCAGCAGCCACCAGATCGGCAGCAGGATGTAGACCGCGACCAGGAACATGAACGCGGTGGTCAGCGTGCGGGAGCGCACGGTGGGCTTCATCGGTTCACTCCTCGGGCGGTCAGCCAGGCCGAAAGGCGGATGAACAGGTAGGACAGACCGGCCGCGATCACCGCGAGCGTGAGCGCGATGGCCGTGCCCTGGCCGTAGTCGTTGTTGTCGAGGGCGACCTGCAGCGACCTCATCAGCGGCGTGTAGTCCTTGCCGACCGAGGGGGTGATCCTGCTGATCACCATCGGCTCGTTGAACAGCTGGAGGGTGCCGATGATCGAGAAGACGCCGGTGAGGACCAGCGAAGGACGCACCAGCGGCACCTTGACGTACCAGGCGGTCTTCCAGCCGCCCGCGCCGTCGAGCTCGGCCGCCTCGTACAGCGAGCTGGGGATCGACTGCAGCGCCGCGTAGATGACCAGCATGTTGAAGCCGACCCACGTCCAGGTGACGATGTTGGCCATCGACCACAGCACCAGGTCGTCCGACAGCAGGTCGAAGGGCAGCAGGTCGGCCAGCGGGGAGATGTCGGGGGTGTACAGGAACGACCAGACGATGGCGGCGATCACGCCGGGCACCGCGTAGGGCAGGAAGTAGGTCAGGCGGAACAGGCGCTTGAACCTGGCGCTCGCGCTGTCGAGCAGGAGGGCGAGTACCAGGGCGAGGCCCAGCATGATCGGCACCTGGACGACGCCGAACAGCAGCAGCCTGCCGACGCCCTTGACGAAGCCGCCGTCGGCGAAGACGGCGGTGAAGTTGTCCAGCCCCGAGAAGACCCGCTCGGGCGTGCCGAACCCGAGCCCCGAGCGCTTCACCCGGTAGAAGCTCTCGTTGATCGCGTAGCCGATCGGGACCAGGAAGAAGACGACGAACAGCACCGCGAACGGCAGGAGGAAGACGAACGCCGCCCTGTTGCTGGTCGGCCTGCCCCTCCTCTGGCGCGGTGGGGCGGCGCGGGTCTCTTCGGCTTCGAGCTGGATTGTTGCCATCGGTCCTCCACGTCACCGTCCGGCGGGGACGGCGACGTTCACACGGTCGGAGATGCGGAGTTCGTGCACATTCGAGGTCCCGGGGTCCCGGGCTTACCGGGTCCGGCGTCCGGAGGTCCTCAGGGTCCGGCCGGGCTCCGGATGTCGCCCGTTCCGAGAGCCTCAAGGCGTCCGGGGGTGCCGCGACTCCCGAGGTTCTTGAGGGTTCCGGGCGTAGGGGTTACTGCGCTACCGGGGTCCTCGTGGCCCGGGATCCTGAGGTACCGGTTCCGAAGGTCCTGAGGTTTTCCGGGGGTCCCAAGAGACTCGAAGTTCCGCGGGTCCCAAGGGGCTCGGGTCCGGGGATTCTGGGGTGAGGGTGGAGGGTCAGGGGGTGACGGTGAGGCCCTTCGCCTTCAGGGAGGCGACCGCCTTCTCCTGGATGGTCGTGAGCGCCGAGCCCAGCGTGCCGCCCTTCCCGTTGGCCGCCTTCGCGAACTCCTCGCCGAAGACCGCGTTCACCGCCGGCATCGTCGGCCCCCACCCGAAGTCCGGGTTGACGTTCTTGCCGGCCTCGGCGAACGTCTGGAAGACCTTCTGGCCGCCGTAGAAGGGCCGGCCCGCGTTCATGTTCGGCAGCGAGCCGCCGTCCACGGTCACGGGGAACAGGCCGCCCTTGGCGATCAGGTCGTTGAAGGCGGTGGCGTCGGTCGACATCCAGGCGGCGAAGTCGACCGCCTCCTTGACGTGCGCGCACCCCTTCAGCACCGCGTTCGGCGAGCCGCCCGAGTTGCCGACGGCGGGGCTGGCCGCGTCCCACACCGGCATCGGCGCGACCGCCCACTTGCCCGTGGTCTTGGGAACGGAGTCCTCGAGCACCTTGGACATCCAGACCGCGCTGACGACCGTGGCGCTCTTGCCGTCGGTGTAGTTCTTCCACATCGCGTCCGACCAGCCGGGCAGCACATCGACGACCTTCTTGTCGATCAGGCCCTGCCAGTAGTCGGCGACCTTGACCGTGGCGGGGTCGTTCATCCTGACCTGCCAGGCGTCGCCCTCGATGCCGAACCACTTGGCGCCGGCCTGCTGGGCGTAGCCGGCGAACAGGTACATGTCGTCGGGGGTGAAGGTGGTGATGGACACCTCGGGGTCGGCCTTGCGCAGCTTCTCGCCCGCGGCGGCGAACTCGTCCCAGGTCTTCGGCACCTCGATGCCGTGCTTGTCGAAGATGTCCTTGCGGTAGAACAGGCCCATCGGTCCCGAGTCGACGGGGACGCCGAACTGCTTGCCGCCGAAGGTGACCGTCTTCAGCGTCCACGGCTGGAATTTGGCGTTGTACGGCTGCGCCTGGGCGGTGATGTCCTCGAGCGCGCCCTCGACCAGGAAGCTGGGCAGCGTTTCCGCGCCGACCTGCGCCAGGCACGGCGCGTTGCCCGCCTTCACGGCGGCGAGCATGCGCTGGTAGCCGCCCTGCGAGCCCGGCTGCGTCTGGGTGAACGTCACCTGGACGTCGGGGTGGGCGGCGTTCCACGCCTTGGTGGCATCCTCGTAGCCCGGCGCCCAGCCCCAGAACTCCAGCGTCACGGGCCCGCTCGCGGCGGCCGTCGACGCGGCGGCGGAGGGCGCCGCCGAGCTCGTGGGTCCCGCCTGCCCGCCGCATGCGGCCACCAGCGACACACAGACCAGCGCTCCGGTGGCGCCCAGGATCGTCCTTGACTTGCCCATCGTCTTTCCCTCCAGGCCACGCGGGTGCAGAGCCCGCGTCCGATGCCCGTAACCTTGGCCCGCGTGCCGAGCAGGGGCCATGGACAAACGATGAGCAGCCCTTGCACTTACGTGCTCACAGGGCGGCGATACCGCACAGAAACAGAATCGCGGCTGTCCTGTTACGACAGCCGCGTTGATTCTGTGACGTGTGCCGGAGGTACGGCGGTCGCCTTCACGTCGGGACGCCCAGCCGGAGTCGGCTGGAGTGGCGTGATGGACGGGCGCTCGCCGGTGACCTGGGTTGCCTCGGCGGGCGCTTGCCGTACGGGAGCTAGCGGGAGGAGACGCCGGCGCGCAGCTCGCCCGCCAGCAGGCGCACCTCGGCCAGGCCCGCGGCCAGGTCGGGCGCGTCCAGCAGGCGGCGGATGAACGCCGACCCCACGATGACGCCGTCGGCGTAGCCGGCGACCTCGGCCGCCTGGCCCCCCGTGCCCACGCCCAGACCCACGCAGACCGGCAGCGAGGTGTGCGCCCTCGTGCGGGCCACCAGGTCCTCGGCGGCCACGTTCACGGTCTCCCTGGCGCCCGTGACGCCCATCAGCGAGGCCGCGTACACGAACCCCGTGCAGCACTCGACGACGGCCCGGATGCGCTCCTCCGTCGAGCTGGGAGCCACCAGGAACACCGTGTCGATGCCCGCCTCGGCCGACGCGGCCCGCCATGGGCCCGCCTCCTCCGGGGTCAGGTCGGGCGTGATCGTGCCCACGCCGCCCGCGTTGGCCAGGTCGCGGGCGAAGCGCTCGGCGCCGTAGCGGTCGATCGGGTTCCAGTAGGTCATGACCAGCGTCGCCGCGCCGGTCTTCGCCACGCCCTCGACCGTGCGCAGCACGTCGGCGATGCGGGTGCCGTTGACCAGCGACCGGTGGACGGCGTCCTGGATGGTCGGCCCATCCATGAGCGGGTCGGAGTACGGCAGGCCGATCTCGATGACGTCACAGCCCGACTCGACCATGGCGGTGGCGGCCTCGATCGCGCCTTCCTTGGTCGGGAACCCGGCGGGCAGGTAGCCGACGAGCGCCGCCCTGTTGTCGGCCTTGGCCTTGGCGAACACCGTCTGAAGAGTCGTCATCTCACAGCCCAAAGTACTTCATGGCGGTGCCCATGTCCTTGTCACCGCGGCCGGACAGGTTGACCAGGATCGTAGCGACGGGGCCGAGCTCGCGCCCGAGCTTCAGCGCGCCTGCCAGGGCGTGGGAGGACTCGATGGCGGGGATGATGCCCTCCGTCCTGGACAGCAGGGCGAAGGCGTCCATGGCCTCGGCGTCGGTGATGCCGTGGTAGCTGGCCCTGCCGCTGTCCTTGAGCCACGCGTGCTCGGGGCCGACGCCCGGGTAGTCGAGCCCCGCCGAGATGGAGTGCGACTCGATGGTCTGGCCCTCGTCGTCCTGCAGCACGTAGGTGCGCGAGCCGTGGAGCACGCCGACCGAGCCCGCGGTGAGCGTGAGCGCGTGCTCGCCGGTCTCCAGGCCCCTGCCCGCGGCCTCGTAGCCGTGCAGGGCGACGTCCTGGTCCTCGAGGAAGGCGTGGAAGATGCCGATGGCGTTGCTTCCGCCGCCGACCGCGGCGCAGATCGCGTCGGGCAGCTTGCCGGTCAGCTCCATCATCTGGCGGCGGGCCTCGACGCCGATGATGCGGGCGAAGTCGCGGACGATCTCGGGGAACGGGTGCGGGCCGGCGATCGTGCCGAACAGGTAGTGGGTGGTGTCGACGTTGGTCACCCAGTCGCGGAAGGCCTCGTTGATGGCGTCCTTCAGCGTCTGGCTCCCGTTGGTGACGGGCACGACCGTGGCGCCGAGCAGCTTCATCCTGGCGACGTTGAGCGCCTGGCGCTCGCAGTCGACGGCGCCCATGTAGATCACGCACTCCAGGCCCATGAGCGCGGCGGCGGTGGCCGTGGCCACGCCGTGCTGGCCCGCACCGGTCTCGGCGATCACGCGGCGCTTGCCGAGGCGCTTGGTGAGCAGCGCCTGGCCCAGCACATTGTTGATCTTGTGGGCGCCGGTGTGGGTGAGGTCCTCACGCTTGAGCACCATCCTGGCGCCGCCCGCGTGCTCGGCGAAGCGCGGCACCTCGGTCAGCGTCGTGGGACGGCCCGCGTAGGTGCGCAGCAGGTGGTCGAACTCGGCGACGAACGCCGGGTCGGCCTTGGCCTCGGCGTAGACGGAGGCGACCTGGTCGAGGGCGGGGATCAGCGCCTCGGGGACGAACCTGCCGCCGAAGATGCCGAACTTGCCGCTGCTGTCGGGGTCGTCGCCGCGGGCTCCGTTGCCAGCCAGGTCGGCGGCGGTGAGGACAGTCATCTCATCCCTCTGATCCGTGGTCGGGTCGAGTCGCGGGGTGGGCTCCAGCCGTGACCAGGGCCTCCACCGCCTTGCGTGGGTCCTTGCCGGTCACCAGGCTCTCGCCGACCAGGACGGCGTCAGCCCCCGCCCGCGCGTACGCTAGCAGGTCGTGCGGGCCGCGAACCCCCGACTCGGCGATCTTGATGATGCCGTCGGGAATCTTGGGTGCGAGCTTGGTGAAGACGTCGCGGTCCACTTCCAGGGTCTTGAGGTTGCGCGCGTTCACCCCGATGATCCTGGCGCCGGCCGCGACCGCCCGCTCGACCTCCTCCTCGGTGTGGACCTCGACGAGAGGGGTCAGCCCGATCGACTCGGCCCGCTCGATCAGCGAGACGAGCGCCGGCTGCTCCAGCGAGACCACCATGAGCAGGGCCAGGTCGGCGCCGTGGGCACGCGCCTCCCACAGCTGGTAGGAGGTGACGATGAAGTCCTTGCGCAGGATCGGGATGTCGACCCTCGATCGAACCGCGGCTAGGTCCTCCAGGCTGCCGCCGAAGCGGCGCCGCTCGGTCAGGACGCTGATGACGTGGGCGCCGCCCTCTTCGTAGTCGGCGGCGAGCGCCGCGGGGTCGGCGATGGCGGCCAGCGCGCCCTTGGACGGGCTCGACCGCTTGACCTCTGCGATGACCGAGACCTTGTCGCCGCCGAGCGCCGCGTAGGCGTCTCTCGGCGCGGGGGCACGCCTGGCGCGCTCCTTCAGCTCATCGAGCGACACCGCCGCCTGCCGTTCGGCCAGATCTGCTCGCACGCCGGCCAGGATGTCGTCGAGAACGGTCCCGCTCAGGCTCCGCTCGTTCACGCGATCAAGGTCCCTCCGGTCGACAGTGGTGGGGGCGACGAGGAGTTCGCGTCGGCGTCCGCTCCCCATCTTGTCCTGCGATGGTATCGGCCGCTCCGGGCTCGCCTCGCCACAGCCCCCCTGCTACGGGGCGAGAAAAGCACCGAAAGGCAGGTTGCGGACGACCCAGAAGACCAGGACGAGCGCCAGGAGCGCCCAGATAAGGGCGGGCCGCGGAGCGCTCGGCCGCCATGGCCGCCCGCGCCACTCGCCCGCCAGCCACCTGATCCAGAGATAGGCGACGACCGGCACGGCGAGGACCAGCAGCGGGTTGAGCTTCAGCGCGGCCACCGGGTCGAGGTGGGCCAGGGCGTGGGTGGCCCTCAGCGCGCCGCAACCCGGGCAGTACCATCCGGTGAGCGCTAAGAACGGACAGGTCGGATAGTGGCCCGACTCGTTGGGATCGACCACCCCCACATAGGCGAAAGCCGCCCCCGCCGCGAGGGCGACGCCCAGCGGTGCGAGAACGGCTTTCCTGCCGCGCGTGTCGGTGACCACGCTGCCAACGATACCTAGTAGGACGAGCTCACACTGGCCGCGTAGCCGAGGAAGCCGATCCAGATGACCAGGAAGATCACCCAGCCCGCGAGGCCGACGTAGGACAGGATCAGGCCCGCCAGGGCCATGCCCCTGCCCTCCTCGCCGGTCTTCTTGATCTGACCGAGGGAGATGTGGCCGAGGATCGCGCCGACGATGGAGGCCACACCGCAGGTCACCAGGCCCACGATGCCGCTGATGAGGGCGGCGATCGCCATGCCGTTGGTCTTGTTCGGCTGCGGAGCGCCGTAGCCGCCATAGGGGTCGTAGCCACCACCGGGAGGAGGCGGGTAGCCGCCGGGAGGCTGCGAGCCGTAGCCACCCGATCCATAACCACCCGAACCCTGGCCGGCGCCGTAACCGCCCGAACCCTGACCGCCTGGCGGCGGACCGTAACCGCCGGAGCCCTGACCACCAGCCGGAGGGCCGTAACCACCCCCGGGCGGCTGTTCGCCGTAGCCCCCGCTACCGCCCTGGTTTCCGTAGCTCATACCGACGACTCCTCATGAATAGCGAATTGCCCGCAGAGCTTAGCGAGAAGCTGTCTTCCACGTGGGGAAGCGGCCGCATTGTGGGCCATTTGTAACCCTGTGGTCAGGCGTGCTGCTTGCCGAGCCCCACCATCTGCATGACCTTGCCGATCGCGGCACCCCCTGCCATCAGGCCGAGCCCTCCATAGAAGCCTAGTCCCGAGCCCAGTACCAGGCCGAGCCCTCCCGCGAACGATCCGATCAGGATGATCGTCACCGCGGTCCACGCGGCGGGGGTGTTGCCGTGGTCGTGCCTGGCGGTCATCAGCGCTCCTCGGTCGGGTCGTCTCCCCTGTCGATCGCTTCCCACAGCGACTTGTCGTCGCGTGGGCCCGCGGCCGATCCCGGGCGATCGTAGCGGCCCGACATGCCCGCCCACCCGGTGGCGCGCAGTACGGCGAGCACGCCGCCCGCGATCAGCAGCGCCCCGCCCGCCGCCGCCAGGTACGGCCAGACGGTGTGCGCGATCGCCGTGACGCTCTGGGTCGCCGCCCCGACGGGGTTGCGCCGGGCGGCCAGCTCCCGCGCGGCCGAGTCCGCGACGCCCTGCCACGACAGCAGCGCGATGCCGGCCCCGCACAGCGCCAGCACGCCGCCGACGATCCTGCGCCACACGCCCCTGGTCGCGAACAACGCCACCACCGCCGCCAGCGCGGCCAGGGCAAGCGGCTGTACGGCCGGCGCCAGCTCGCCGCCCGCCAGCTCGACGGGCGCGGCGGCGCCGTACCTGACAGAGGTCCAGACGCGGCCCGCGGCCAGCGACGACAGGCCCACGCCCAGCGCGCACAGCAGCAGCCAGCCGCCCAGCTCGCGTTTCACGACAGGGGCAGCTGGTCGGCGTCGAAGCAGGTGCGGTCGCCGGTGTGGCAGGCGGCGCCCACCTGGTCGACCTTGAGCAGGACGGTGTCGCCGTCGCAGTCGAGCGCCACGGACTTGACGTGCTGGACGTGGCCCGAGGTGTCGCCCTTGACCCAGTAGGCGGAGCGGCTGCGCGACCAGTAGGTGGCCCTGCCCGTGGTCAGCGTGCGATGCAGCGCCTCGTCGTCCATCCAGGCGAGCATGAGGACCTCGCCGGTGTCGTACTGCTGGACGATGGCGGGCACCAGCCCGTCAGGAGTGCGCTTGAGTCGCGAGGCGACCTTCGGGTCGAGGGACATGCGGCCATTCAACCAGTCAGGGGAAGCGATGCCGCTGCTGGGACCGAGTCGAAGACCCTGAACAGATCCGTGAGGTTCATCCTGCCGAGCTTGCGCAGCGCCGGGCACCCCGCCGAGGCGACGAGGGCCAGGTCACCCCCTTCGTCGTAGAGCTCGGCCACCAGCCTGACCAGCAGCCCGAGGCCCGTGGTGTCGGTGAAGGCCACGCCGGTGACGTCGACGACCAGCCGGGGCCCGTAGGCGGTCACCGCGGCCCGCAGGAAGGCGGCCACCTGGGCCACGTTGTCGAAGTCGATCTCTCCGTGGAGGCGGACGACCAGGTGAGTGCCGTGTCGCCGCTGAGTCATCTCGAGCACACCAGCCATATGCACCCTCCCGCGCCAAGGCGACGCTACCGCGCCTTGGTTACTATCGGTGATTTTTCCGCGACAGAGTGCGTCAATGGGCGGGAAGGAAGCCCGTTGTGGGCTTTAAGGTCGGGCCGTTTCCACGGCCTCATGCCTGCCGTCCCGATCACGACCCCGCGAACCCCACCGTCCGGGTGATCGGAGGCGGGGTCACGCGGTCGGACCGATTCAGGAGTGGGCGGCGGAGACCCACGAGGCGTGGAGCTCGGCGTAGACGCCTGGCTCCTCGACCAGGTCGGCGTGCGCGCCGCGCTGGACGAGCCGTCCTGCGTCGAAGACGAAGACCTCGTCGGCGTTCTCCGCCGTCGACAGCCGATGGGCGATCGAGATCGCGGTCCTTCCCCTCGTGACCCCCTCCAGCGCCCGCGCGAGCCGTACCTCGGTGGCGGGGTCGACGGCGGAGGTGGCCTCGTCGAGCAGCAGCAGGTCGGGGTCGGCCAGGTAGGCGCGGGCGAGGGCGACGAGCTGGCGCTCACCGGCCGACAGCGACTCCCCTCGCTGGCCCACCGGCGTGGCCAGGCCCTTGGGCAGGCCCTCGAGCCAGTCGGCGAGGCCCAGCTCGGTCATCGCCAGCGAGATCTCCTCGTCGGTGGCGTGCGGCCTGCCGAAGCGGATGTTCTCGGCGAGCGTGCCGTCGAACAGGAAGCCGTCCTGCGGCACCATGACGATCCGCTCGCGCAGCGAGGAGAAGCGCACGTCGCGCAGGTCGTGGCCGTCGACGGTGACGCGCCCGTCGACCGGGTCCATCAGCCGGGTGAGCAGCTTGGCGAAGGTGGTCTTGCCCGAACCCGTCTCGCCGACGACCGCGATGCGGGTGCGCGGGGGGATGGAGACCGACAGCTCGTGCAGGACGGGCGCGCCGCCGGGGTAGGCGAAGTGCACGTCCTCGAAGGTGACGGAGATGGGCCCGCGGGGCAGGGTGACGCCCTCGGCGCCGGGGTCGGCGACGTCAGGCGGGGTGTCGAGCACTCCGAGGACGCGCCGCCAGCCCGCGACCGCGTTCTGCGCCTCGTTCAGCACCTCGGTGGCGATCTGCAGCGGCGAGACGAACAGCGTGACGAGGAACAGGAAGGCGACCAGCTTGCCCGCGCTGATGTCGCCCGAGATGCCGAGCCTGACGCCGAGCAGGACGATCCCCGCGATGGCCGCGGCCGCGACGATCTCGGTGAGCGGGAAGACGAGGCCGACGATCTTCTGGGCGCGGACCTGCGCGCTCCTGTTGGCGTTGATCGCGGTGTCGATGCGGTCGGAGGTGCGGCGCTCGGAGCCGTAGGCGCGGATGACGGCCGCGCCGACGACCGACTCGCTGACGGCGGCCAGCATGTCGCCGGTGCGCTCGCGGACGGTGGTGTAGGCGGTCGACAGCCAACGCTGGAAGCGCGGAAGGGCGATCATCAGCGGGATGAAGCAGACCCACACCAGCAAGGTGAGCTGCCACGAGTAGACGAACATCAACGCCGTGGCGACCAGCAGCTGGCCGAACGCCACGATGATCATCAGCCCGCCCCACTGCATGAAGTTGCTGATCTGGTCGATGTCGTTGGTGACGCGGGAGACCAGCGCGCCGCGGCGCTCGGAGTTCTGGGTGAGCACGGACAGGTCGTGGACGTGCCTGAAGCCGCGGACCCTGAGCGTGGCGAGGGAAGCCTCGGTGGCCTTGTAGAGGCGGACGTTCATCACGTAGCCGCACAGGGCGGTGATGACGACCGCCGCCGCGCACAGCAGCACCGCCATGGAGATGTAGGAGATGTCGGGCTTGCCGCTCTTGAGCCCCGTGTCGATGGTCTGCTGGACGGCGATCGGCACGATGATCTTGCCGATCGTGGCGACCACGGCGAGGGCGAGCGTGCCTGCCAGTCCCTTGCGGAACTCGGGCGTGAGCGAGAGCCCGTGCCGCACGGTGGCGAGCGCCGACCGCCCCGAGTCCTGGAAAGCGACGCTCATGCCACGACCTCTTCCTCTTCCTCGTCCGCGACGATCGCGGCCCTCTCGGCCTCTTCGCGCTCGTAGGCGGTGACCAGGTTCCGGTAGCCCAGGCAGCGATCGAGCAGTTCCTCGTGGGTGCCGCGGTCGACGACGCTGCCGTGGTCGAGGTAGACCACCTCGTCGGCCAGGGCGATCGTGGCCATCCGGTAGGCGACGACCACGACGGTCGCGGCTTCGCTCTGCTCGCCTGCCGCGGCCGCGTTCAGGTCGCGCAGGCCGTAAAGGATCTTGGCCTCGACCTGCGGGTCCACGCTGGATGTCGCGTCGTCGAGGATCAGCAGGCGCGGGCGGCGGACGACCGCGCGGGCCAGCGCGATGCGCTGCCGCTGGCCGCCCGACAGGGTGGTGCCGCGCTCGCCGACCTTGGTGTCGAGCGCCGAGGGCAGCTTGGCGACGAAGCCGTCGGCCTGGGCCAGGCGCAGCGCGGCCCAGACGTCCTCGTCGGGGAAGTCGAGGCCGAGCGCGATGTTGCCGCGCACGCTGTCGTCGAACAGGAACGTCTGCTGCGGCACCAGCGCGACAGCGTCGGCGATGCCGCCGTAAGCGATTTCACGAAGGTCGACGCCGTCCAGTCGCACCTCGCCCTTGTCGGGGTCGACCAGGCGCACGAGCGTCTGCACCAGCGTGGACTTGCCCGAGCCCGTGGGCCCGACCAGCGCGACGGTACGGCCGGCCGGAACGTCGAAGGTGACATCGTGCAGGACCTCGGCCGTGCCGTAGGCGTACGACAGGCCCGAGACCTGGAGCCCCGCGGGCGCCGAGCCCGGCACCCGGGTCTGGCCGTAGTCCATGGAGCCTGTCGCGTCGAGCACCGCCTGCACCCGCTGCCAGCCGACGACGCTGC
The DNA here is from genome assembly GCF_040648355.1 of Nonomuraea sp. NPDC049152. Taxonomy (NCBI): domain Bacteria; kingdom Bacillati; phylum Actinomycetota; class Actinomycetes; order Streptosporangiales; family Streptosporangiaceae; genus Nonomuraea; species Nonomuraea sp. NPDC049152. The sequence goes on from NZ_JBEZDO010000001.1 coordinate 161,452, forward strand.
GGGGCAGCTCGGCCAGCACCCAGCCGAGCGCGCGGATGGGGAAGGAGAGCAACGTGAACAGGTAGGCGACCTGGACCAGCTCGCCCGAGTTGATGGACCCGCCCGACAGCCGCACCGCGCCGACCATCAGCACGATCAGCACGCCGAGCGTCGGCAGCGCCTCCAGCATCGGGTCGAACAGGCCGCGGACCCTGCCAACGGCGATGTTGGCGTCGCGCAGCTCGTGGGCGCGGCGTTCGAACCGCTCGGTCTCCAGGTCCTCGCGGCCGAGGGTCTTGACGACCAGCGCGCCGTCGAAGCTCTCGTGGGCGATCTCGCTGACCTCGGCCCGCAGTTGCTGGGCGTGGGTGGCCAGCGGGCTGAGCCTGCGCTGGTAGACCAGGTTCAGCACGGCGATGGCCGGGAAGATCAGGAAGCCGACGAGGGCGAGCACGGGATCGGTGAGCACCATCGCGACCGCCGCCGTGACCAGCATGACGATCACACCGACCGCCATGGGCAGCGGCGCGAGCGGAGCCCACGCGGCCTCGGCGTCGGCGCTGGCGTTGGACAGCAGCTGCCCCGTGGGGTGCTGGTGGTGCCAGGCCAGCGGCAGGCGCAGGTACTGCTTGGTGACGTCCCTGCGCGACCTGGCCTGCATGCGGTACTGCAGGACGCCGGCCAGGATGCGCCTGCCGGCCACGCCGATCGCCTTGAGCAGCGCGGTGCCCATGAGGAGAAGGACCGAGATCCACAGCGCGCCCGCGCCGATCTCGCCCTTGGCGAAGGCCGGCAGCACGGCGTTCTCCGTCGCCCAGCCCAGTGCCCAGGCCGAGGCGACGGTCATGCCGCCGTACAGGCCGCTGCTGATGACGGCGGCCGCGAACACCGTCTTCTCCGTGCGGATGGCCACCCCGAGAACACGGAGCCCTTGACGCATCACGGCTGAGGTGACCTTGGTCGCCACTCGCGGAAAGTCCTTTCAACGGGGAAATTTGTACTTAAGTCACTATCATGGTCGATCATCTGGTTATTCCCATGCCCCAGTAGAATCGTCTGGTGACTCACGCCCGCGGCGAACGCTCCGCTCTGTGCGACCTGTTCGACACCCTCGGCCCCGACGCGCCGACGCTGTGCACGGGCTGGAACACCTACGACCTGGCCGCCCACCTCGTGCTGCGCGAGCGCAGGATCGACGCCAGTCCGGGCATCGCGCTCAAGCCGCTGGCCGGCTACACAGCCTCCGTCCAGGAGGGGCTCAAGGCCAAGCATCCCTTCCCCGAGCTGGTCGCCCTCGCGCGCAGGCCGGGCGGCGTGTACGGCCTGCTGCCCCCGCTCGACGAGGCGGTCAACACGCTGGAGTACTTCGTCCACCACGAGGACGTGCGCCGCGCCCAGCCGTCATGGGAGCCGCGCGAGCTGCCCGACGACCTGGAGCGGCTGCTGTGGCGGCGGCTCGACATGGGGGCCACGCTCATGCTGCGCAGGTCGCCGGTCGGCGTCATCCTGCACCGGCTCGGCGGCGGGGTGGCCATCGGCGGGGCGAAGGACGGCGTCAAGGTGGAGGTCACGGGGAAGGCTAGCGAGCTGCTGCTGTTCTGCTTCGGACGGCAGGAGCACGCGAGGGTCGACCTGACCGGCGACCCCGACGCCATTGCCCGCCTCACCCACGCCCCGCTGGGCATGTGACGGCTCGCCGGGAGGCTCCGCGACGCAGGCGGGACTCGATCACGGTGATTCAACCCACACAGCAGAGCGGGGAGCCTCGGCGACCAGGGCCGCGAGTCCGGCGAGGCCGATCCCGTCCGCGAGGCCACCGGTGGATTTCCCGATCCGATCGCGAGTCCCCGCGCCAACTCGGGCCGATGGCCGTACGATGGCCAGGTAAAGACGCCCCCCGGTTATGATCAAGAACATCTTCATAGAAGATGCCAGTGATCGCCCAGATCCGGGTATATACGGCTGGGAATGGACTGCAGGAGGCCCCCCATGCAGGTCAAGAAGGTCGTCACGTATCTCGCCGTGGCCTTCGTCGTCTTCTACCTGTTCACCCAGCCGCGAAACGCGGCGGCGGCGGTCAACAGTGTTTTCGACGGCATCGTGAACGGAGCCAACCAACTGGCCGTTTTCTTTACCAACGTCGTGACCTGACAGACTCAACGATCCGCCCTGGTAGCGGGTCGTGCGTGTTGCCACCGACCTGACATCGAAGAGCGTAGAGTCGATCAATGAGAGATCGCCGAAGCGTCATCGAGCGGGCCGAGATCGAGGGCATCGAGCTCGTCCGGTTCCTCTATGCCGACCACGGTGGGGTGATCCGCGGCAAGGCGGCGTCCCGCACCCGGCTGGGTGAGCGGCTCGCCTCCGGCATCGGGCATACGGTGGCCATGATGGCGATGAACATGCTCGACCAGTTGCAGGAGGTCGAGCAGTTCGGGCCCGTCGGCGAAGTCCGGATCATGCCGGACCCGTCGACATTCGTTCCCCTCCCCTACTCTCCCGGCGCCGCCGCCATGGTCTCCGACCTGGTGCAGTTGGACGGCACGCCGTGGGGGGCCTGCCCGCGCACCTTCCTCAAGGAGGCGGTCGCCGAGCTGGACAGCGAGGGCTACGCGCTCGTGGCGGCCTTCGAGCCCGAGTTCACCCTCGGCCGCCGGCTGCCGGACCCCGCGGGCGGTCCCGACCGGCTGGTGCCGCTCGACGACAGCCTCTGCTATGCCACCACGGGCTTCGATCTGGCCCACGACTACGCGATCACGCTGGTCCGCGCCCTGGAGGCCCAGGGGCTGCGGGTCGAGCACTACCACCCCGAGCTCGGCCACGGCCAGCAGGAGCTGTCGATACGGCACGCGCCCGCGCTCAGGGCCGCCGACAACCACATCCTCTACCGCGAGACGGTCCGCGGCGTGGCGATGCGCATGGCCATGTGGGCCTCCCTGGCCCCCAAGCCCATCGCCGACCAGGCAGGAAACGGCGCCCACCTGCACCTGTCGCTGTGGGACTCCTCGCTGCACGCCAACCTGTTCGACGGCCGGCCCGAGCTGATGTCCCGCTTCATCGGCGGGTTGCTCGCCCACCTGCCCGCCCTCACGGCGTTGACCTGCGGCAGCGTCAACAGCTTCCGGCGACTGGCGCCCCGCATGTGGTCGAGCGCCTACGCCGTCTACGGGCCCGACAACAGGGAGGCGGCGGTGCGCGTCTGCTCCCCCGTCGGCGAGCAGGGCTCGGCCAACCTGGAGCTCAAGCCCTCGGACTCCTCGGCCAACCCCTACCTGTCGCTGGGCGCGGTGATCCACGCGGGCCTCGACGGGATCAGGAGGGAGCTCGATCCCGGAGATCCCGTGCTCGTCGACCCCGACACCCGGCCAGGGACCTATCCGCGCCTGCCCGCCTCCCTCGACGAGGCGCTCGACGCCCTGGAGGCCGACCCGCTGCTCATGGCGGCGCTCGGACCGCTGCGCGCCGGCGCCTACCTGGCGGTGAAGCGCTCGGAGGCGACCGCGTTCAAGGAGCGTGACGCCGGCTTCGAGGTGTCCCACCACATGCGCGTCTTCTGAGGCGGGCCTCTCAGGAACGTCGGCGCCGCTACCTGACCGGGTGGCCCGCGGTGCGAAGAGCGTCCTTGACCTCGGAGATCTTCAGCGTGCCGAAGTGGAACACCGACGCGGCGAGAACCGCGTCGGCGCCGGCGGCGACGGCGGGAGGGAAGTCCTCCAGGCGCCCGGCGCCGCCGCTGGCGATCACCGGCACCCTGACCGCGGCCCGCACCGCGCGCAGCATCTCCAGGTCGTAGCCGTCGAGGGTGCCGTCACCGTCCATGGAGTTGAGCAGGATCTCGCCCACGCCCAGCTCCTCGCCGCGAGCCGCCCACTCGACGGCGTCGATGCCGGTGCCGCGCCGCCCGCCGTGCGTGGTGACCTCGAAGCCCGATGGCGTGCCGGGCGCCCTGCGGGCGTCGAGCGACAGCACCACGCACTGGGCGCCGAACCGCCTGGAGGCCTCGGTCAGCAGCTCGGGCCGGGCGATGGCCGCGGTGTTGAGCGACACCTTGTCCGCCCCCGCGCGCAGCAGCCTGTTCACGTCGTCGACCGAACGGACGCCGCCGCCCACGGTGAGCGGGATGAAGACCTGCTCGGCGGTCCTGCGGACCACGTCGAACATCGTCTCTCGCTCCCCCGAGGAGGCGGTGATGTCGAGGAAGGTCAGCTCGTCGGCGCCCTCCTCGTCGTAGCGGCGGGCCAGCTCCACCGGATCCCCCGCGTCGCGGAGGTTCTCGAAGTTGACGCCCTTGACCACGCGTCCCGCGTCCACGTCCAGACACGGGATGACTCGAACCGCGACTGTCATGCCCGAAACGCCTCGATCTCGATCTCTACCAGCATCCGCTTGTCGATCAGGCCCGCCACCCGAACGCCCGTGCACGCGGGCCTGACGTGCCCGAGCACCTCCGACAGCGCCGTGCCGACCGCGTCGTAGTGGCGGTCGTCCACCACGTAGTAGCGCACCATGACCACGTCCTCCCTGGTCAGGCCAGCCGCCTGGACCGCGTCGAGGGCGATGTCGAAGGCCGTCATGGCCTGCAGGTAGGCGTCGCCCTCGTGCTGCACCTGGCCGTCGACCGTGGCCGTGCATCCGGAGACCACGACCCTCGGCCCCGCGACGACGGCTCTGGCGTAGCCGTACTTGTCCTCCCAGACGCCGCCCGAGAAGATCCTCGTCCCCTCGCGCACGCAGCTTGCCTGGCCCATCACGCGTTCCTCCCTCTGGCCCTAGCCGCGCACCGCGGCCAAGGCGTCTTCCAGCGTGAAAGCCTGCGCGTAGAGTGCCTTGCCCACGATCGCGCCCTCCACGCCGTGAGGCGTGAGAGAGGTGAGGGCGATGAGATCGTCGAGAGAGGAGACGCCTCCGCTCGCGACGACAGGCTTGTCGGTTCGATCGCAGACCTGGCGCAGCAGGTCCAGGTTCGGGCCGCGCAGTGTTCCGTCCTTGGTCACGTCCGTTACCACGTAGCGCGGGCAGCCGTCGGCTTCGAGCCGGTCGAGCACCTCCCAGAGATCGCCACCCGCCTCGGTCCAGCCGCGCGCGGCGAGCGTGGTGCCCCGCACGTCAAGACCAACTGCGATCTTGTCACCATACTCGGCGATAATCCTCCGGCACCAGGCCGGATTCTCCAGGGCCGCGGTGCCGATGTTCACCCTGCGGCAGCCGGTGGACAGCGCCGCCTCCAGCGAGGCGTCGTCGCGGATCCCGCCGGTCAGCTCGACGTGGATGTCCAGCTTGCCGACCACGTCGGCGAGCAGTTCCCTGTTGGAGCCGCGGCCGAAGGCCGCGTCCAGGTCGACCAGGTGGATCCACTCGGCACCCGCCTCCTGCCAGGCCAGCGCCGCGGTCAGCGGGTCGCCGTAGCCGGTCTCTGTGCCGGCCTCTCCCTGTACGAGGCGTACGGCCTGGCCGTCGACGACGTCCACGGCGGGCAGCAGTACGAACGACATGGTCTTCAGGTCCTCCGGTCAAAGGCGAGCGTGACGATCACAGGGACGAACAGCAGGGAGAGCACGAACACGGCCAGGCTGACCTGCCACGACGACCACAGCAGCCAGGCCAGCAGCTGGACGACGAGGAAGAGCAGGGCGATGACGCCGTTCTGCGCCCGCTGGCGGCGGGCGATCAGCCCGCCCTGCCTGGCGAAGCGGACGGGGCGAGGGACGAGCCTGCCGGCCAGCGCTCTCCTGCGCGACCTGCGGGCCATCCGTACGGCGTTCAGCTGGGCCGCGCGCTCCCGCTCGGCCTCTCGGGCCGCCCGGCGCCGCGCCCGTTCCTTGCTCACGGGGCTTCCTCGGGCCGTCCGGTGGGCGGCGGCCCGTTCACAGCGTGCCGACCCAGTTCGTCAGCAGGGCCGCTCCCGCGTCACCCGACTTCTCCGGGTGGAACTGGGTGGCCATCAGCGAGCCGTTCTCCACCGCGGCCACGAACGGCACGCCGTGCTCGGCCCACGTGACCAGCGGCGGGGTGAAGCCGGGGCCCGGCTGCAGCTCCCACTCGCGCACGCCGTAGGAGTGGACGAAGTAGAAGCGGGTGTCGGCGTCGAGACCGGCGAACAGCACGCTGTCGGTGGGGGCCTTGACGGTGTTCCAGCCCATGTGCGGCAGCACAGGGGCCTCCAGGCGCTCGACCGTGCCGGGCCACTCGCCGCAGCCCTCGGTCTCCACGCCGTGCTCCACGCCGCGCTCGAACAGGATCTGCATGCCGACGCAGATGCCCAGCACGGGCCGGCCGGCCGACAGGCGGCGGCCGATGATCCTTTCGCCGATGACGCTCTTGAGCCCGGACATGCAGGCCGCGAAGGCGCCCACGCCCGGCACGACGAGACCGTCGGCGTCCATGGCTGCGTCGTAGTCGGCCGTGACCGTCACCTGGGCGCCGGTCCTGGCCAGCGCCCTCTCGGCCGAACGCAGGTTGCCCGAACCGTAGTCGAGGATGACGACGTTCTTGTTCACCACCACAACACCCCCGCGAGCAGCGCCATGGCGGCGCCGACTCCGCACACGACCGCGCCGATCTTCAAACCCTGCTTGATCAGCGACACCACGCCGCCGACCAGGAACAGGCCGATGAAGACCATCACGATCGCCGTCCAGTTGTCGCTCACAGCACGCCCTTGGTGCTCGGGACCCCTGTCGCGCGGGGGTCGAGCTCGCTGGCCTCCCGCAGCGCCCTGGCCAGCGCCTTGAACTGGGCCTCGACGATGTGGTGGGCGTTGCGTCCGTACGGCACGCGCACGTGCAGGCAGATCGCCGCCTGCGCCACGAACGACTCGAGGATGTGCCTGGTCATCGTCGTGTCGTACTCGGGGCCGATCATCGGCGCCATGCCGTCGGGCTCGGCGTGCACCAGGTAGGGCCGCCCCGACAGGTCGACGGTCACCTCGGCGAGCGCCTCGTCCAGGGGGCACGACGCGTTGCCGTACCGCCTGATGCCGGACTTGTCGCCCAGCGCCTCGCGAAAGGCGGCGCCCAGCGCCAGCGCGGTGTCCTCGATGGTGTGGTGGGAGTCGATGTGCAGGTCGCCCTCGGTCTTGACGGTCAGGTCGAACAGACCGTGCTTGCCCAGCTGGGCCAGCATGTGGTCGTAGAACCCGACCCCGGTGGCGACGTCGACGACGCCGGTGCCGTCGAGGTTCACCTCGACCAGGACCGACGTCTCCTTCGTGGTGCGCTCGACGCGACCGCTTCGAGTGTGGCCTCCTTCGTCGGCCACCCTCGTAGACGAACTGTGTCCATTGGTTCGCTCACTGCGCTCGCTCACAGGACCCCCTCCAGGGCAGCACGGAATGCCGTCATTTCCTCGCCGGTGCCGATCGACACCCGCAGCCACTCGGGCGGCCCGACCTCACGGATCAGGACGCCCCGCTGGAGCAGCCCCTCCCAGACCTTGCGCCGGTCGCCGAACCGGCCGAACAACACGAAGTTGGCGTCCGAATCGGCCACCGTCAACCCCTGCTCGCGCAGCCACGTCACGGTGTCGTCGCGCTCCTTCCTGAGCGCGTCGACCGTGCCGAGCAGTTCGGCGCGGTGCCGCAGCGCGACCCTGGCCGTCGCCTGCGTCACCGTCGACAGGTGGTACGGCAGGCGCACCAGCAGCATCGCCTCGACCACGGCGGGGTGCGCGGCCAGGTAGCCAAGCCGGGTGCCCGCCATCGCGAACGCCTTGGACATGGTCCGCGTCACGATCAGACGCGGGTGCTCGGGCAGCAGTGTCAGCGCCGAGGGCGTGCCGGTGCGGGCGAACTCGGCGTAGGCTTCGTCCACCACGACCATGCCCGGCGCCGCCCGCGCGACCCTGGCGATGGTCTCCAGCGGGAGCGAGGTGCCGGTCGGGTTGTTCGGCGAGGTCAGGAACACGATGTCGGGGCGGTGCTCCTCGACGGCGGCTACCGCCTTGTCGGGGTCGAGCGAGAAGTCCTCCTCGCGCGCGCCGGAGATCCACTCGGTGCTGGTGCCCGTGGTGATGATCGGGTGCATGGAGTAGGAGGGCTCGAAGCCGATCGCGGTGCGGTCGTGGCCGCCGAAGGCCTGCAGGATCTGCTGGAGCACCTCGTTGGAGCCGTTGGCCGCCCAGACCATGTCGCGGGTGAGCCCGTGGCCGAGGTAGTCGGCCAGATCCTGGCGCAGGGCGAGCGCGTCCCTGTCGGGATAGCGGTTGAGTGCCGCCGCGCCGCGCCTGATCTCCTCGGCGAGGTCGTCGACCAGCGCCTGGGAGGGCGGGTAGGGGTTCTCGTTGGTGTTGAGCTGCACGGGCACGTCGAGCTGGGGCGCGCCGTACGGCTTCTTGCCTCTCAGGTCGTCGCGGATCGGCAGGTCGTCGAGCCTCATGAGGGGATCTCCCAGTCGAACCTGGCGCGGATGGCGGCCCCGTGGGCGGGCAGGTCCTCGGCGTCGGCGAGCACGCAGGTGTGCCCGGCCGCGTCCGCGAGCGCCTCACGGGTGTAGTCGATCACGTGGATGCCCCGCAGGAACGACTGCACCGACAGCCCGCTGGAGTGGCAGGCGCACCCGCCGGTGGGCAGCACGTGGTTGGAGCCGGCGAGGTAGTCGCCCAGGCTCACCGGGCTGTAGGGCCCGACGAAGATCGCGCCCGCGTTGCGGACCTTCGCCGCCACCTCGGCGGCGTCGGCCGTCTGGATCTCCAGGTGCTCGGCCGCGTAGGCGTCGACGACCCTGAGCCCGTCGGCCAGGTCGTCGACCAGCACGATGCCCGACTGCCTGCCGGACAGCGCCTCGGCGATCCGCGCGGAGTGGCGGGTCGCGGCGACCTGGCCCGGCAGCTCCTTCTCGACCGCCTCGGCCAGCTCCACGCTGTCGGTGACCAGCACGGCCGCCGCGATGACGTCGTGCTCGGCCTGGCTGATCAGGTCGGCGGCCACGTGCCTGGGGTCGGCGGTGGAGTCGGCGAGGATCGCGATCTCGGTGGGCCCCGCCTCGGAGTCGATGCCGATGACGCCCTTGAGCAGCCGCTTGGCCGCGGCCACCCAGATGTTGCCAGGGCCCGTCACCATGGTCGCGGAGGGGCATTCCTCGGTGCCGTAGGCGAACATCGCCACGGCCTGCGCCCCGCCGACGGAGTAGACCTCGTCCACGCCGAGCAGCGCGCAGGCGGCCAGGATCGTGGGGTGCGGCAGCCCGCCGAACTCCTTCTGCGCGGGGCTGGTGACGGCCAGCGACTCCACGCCCGCCTCCTGGGCCGGCACCACGTTCATGACCACGCTGGAGGGGTAGACCGCGCGCCCGCCCGGCACGTAGAGGCCGACCCGCTCGACGGGCACCCACCGCTCGGTGACCGTGCCACCGCGGACGACCTGGGTCGTGGTGTCGGTGCGCCGCTGGTCGCGGTGGACCTTCCTGGTCCGCGTGATCGCCTCTTCGAGCGCCGCCCTGACCTTGGGGTCGAGCTCGTCCAGCGCGCGCTGGATCGCCTCGGCGGGGACCCGGGTGGACTGGATCTCGACACCGTCGAACCTGGCGGTCAGCTCGCGCACGGCTGCCGCCCCGCGATGGCGCACGTCCTCGCAGATGGGCCGCACCTTCTCCAGGGCGGCCTCGACGTCGAGTTCGGCGCGGGGCAGCACGTCGCGCAGGTTCTCGGGCAGAGAGCCGCGCAGGTCGATACGGGAAATCACCCATACAGTCTACGGAGTGTCTCCACGTCATCCGGTTCTGTCCACAATGCGGGACAGCCAGGGTATTGGGTGACATTTCACCAGGGATGGATGGCCTGCCGATCCTCTACGATCGGGACCGTGAGCAAGGCGAAGAAGGGCGGGCAGGGCACTCCCGCGACGGTCGCGCTGGCCAAGGCACAGGTCGACTTCACGCTGCACCCCTACGAGCACGACGCGAACGCTCAGGCCTACGGGGAGGAAGCCGCCGACGCGCTGGGCCTGCCGTACGAACGGATCTTCAAGACGCTCGTGGCGGAGGTGGAGAGCGGGCTCGCGGTGGCGGTGGTGCCGGTGGCGGGAAAGCTCGATCTCAAGGCGTTCGCCGCGGCGCTGGGCGGCAAGCGGGCCACGATGGCCGACGCGGCGAAGGTCGAGCGGGTCACCGGCTACGTCGTCGGCGGGATCAGCCCCCTCGGGCAGCGCAAGCGGCTGCCCACCGTGGTCGACGCCTCCGCCCTGGACTTCGAGACGATCTACTTCTCGGCGGGCAAGCGGGGCCTGCAGATCGAGACCGCGCCGAAGAATCTGGTCGAGCTCACCGGGGCGGCGACCGCGCCCATCGCCAAAACCGGTTAGAAGCCGCTCGCCTGGGCAAACCTTGCCATCGCCGTCCGCGAGCGCATGCGGCAGGATCGCAAGAGTGACCGAACTGCACTACCTCACCGCCACCGAGATGGTCCGCCTGCTGAGGGCCCGCGAGGTGAGCGCCGTCGAGCTGCTCGAAGCCCACCTGGCACGCGTCGAGCAGGTCAATCCCGCCGTCAACGCCATCGTGACCCTGGTCGCCGAGCGGGCGCTCGACGAGGCGAAGGCGGCCGACGCCGGCGAGCCGAAGGGCCCGCTGCACGGCGTGCCCGTGGCGCACAAGGATCTGGTCGACACCGCGAACATCAGGACCACGTACGGCTCGCCGCTGTTCGCCGACAACGTCCCCGACAAGGACGACCTGCTGGTCGAACGGCTCAGGAAGGCCGGGGCCATCACGGTGGGCAAGACCAACACGCCCGAGTTCGGCACCGGCTCCCACACCGTCAACGAGGTGTTCGGCGCCACCCGCAACCCCTACGACCTGTCGAGGTCGGCAGGCGGCAGCAGCGGGGGCGCGGCGGCGGCGCTGGCCACAGGGATGGTCCCGCTTGCCGACGGCTCGGACATGGGCGGCTCGCTGCGCAATCCCGCGAGCTTCTGCAACGTGGTCGGCCTGCGCCCGACGCCGGGCCGCGTCCCCGACGTCTCGGACACCGCGGCCTGGTACACGCTGGCCGTCTCGGGGCCGATGGCCAGGACCGTCGAGGACCTGGAGCTGATGCTGTCGGTGATGTCCGGCTTCGATCCCCGCTCGCCGTACGCGATCAAGGAGCCGTTCGCTCCCGATCCCGAGACCTCGGTGAAGGATTTGCGGGTGGCCTTCAGTCCCGATCTCGGCGGGCTGCCCGTCGACCCCGAGACCGCGGCGGTGACCGCGTCGGCCGCCGGGGTGTTCGAACGGCTCGGCGCGCGCGTGGAGCAGGTGGACCTCGACCTGTCCGACGCCGACGACGCCTTCAGGATCTACCGCGCCTGGTACTACGCGCTGAGCTTCGGCGAACTCGAGAGGCTCGGCGCCAACACCGCGTGGAACGTCGAGCAGGGCCGCCTGGTCACCGGCGCCGACCTGGCTCGCGCCGAGAAGCTGCGCAGCGGCCTCTACCAGCGCATGGCCGCCTTCTTCGACACCTACGACGTGCTGATCGCGCCGGTCAGTCAGGTCCCGCCGTTCCCCGTCGAACGGCCCTACGTCGACGAGATCAACGGCGTGAAGCTGCCGGACTACCTCGCCTGGATGCGCTCGGCCTACTGGATCAGCGTCCTGCACGCCCCCGCGGCCTCGGTGCCCGCGGGCTTCACCACGACAGGACTGCCCGTGGGGGTGCAGATCGTCGGCCGTCCGTTCGCCGACGCGCGCGTGCTGCGCGTGGCGCGCGCCTTCGAGCAGGCCACCGGGTACGGCACCCGCCGCCCCGGCCTATAGCCGGTCGATCTCCCCGTACGGCCGGCGCAGCTGCGACTCGCGGTAGGCCACCGTGGCCTCCATCGTCCCGTACAGCCCGACCGCGACCAGGGGCCAGGTCACCAGCACGCCCTTGGCCGTCAGTGCGAGCGCGCCCGCGATCACCTTCACACCTGGCCCCGCGGCGGCGGCCTCCACCGTGACCGCGCCGAGTGTGAAGGTGGTGCCGACCCACTGCGTGACGAAGGCCGCGATCCCGCCGCCCACGGCCAGCCCGAGCAGCACCTCCAGGCGCTTGTCCCGGGCCAGATTCCACGCCACGGCCGCGCAGACGAGCGCGACGCCGCCGGTGACCACCGCGTACCACCCGTCGGCGGCGATGAGGGCCTGGGTCGAGGGGTCGGCCAGGACCACCTCTCCCCCGGAGAGCGCGTAAGGCGCGCGCGGCGCGAGCAGGGACCACGCCAGGCCCGCGGGGACGCCGAGGGCGGTCAGCGCGAGAACGGTCACCGCGAAAGCCCGCACATGCCCCACCAGGCCACTCCCCCTCACAAGTGTGTCCGAACCAGCTCGATGGTATCCCCCGGCTAGGCTCGTGCCGTGATTGAAGACAAGGTCTGGCTGATCGAACCCTCCGGTCCGCTACGTGGAGATGTGGAGGTCCGCGGATCCAAGAACGGCGTGTCGAAGCACATGGTGGCGGCCATGCTCGGCACCGGCGAGAGCTCCATCCACAACGCCCCCGAGGTCGGCGAGGTAGGCATCACCGCGGCGATGCTCGAAGCGCTCGGCATCCACGTGGAGATCACGCGCAAGGAGATCAGGATCGCGAAGGGGCAGGAGATCAGGCCCCGCGTGCCCCACGCCTTCAGCGGCCTGAACCGCATCCCCATCCTCATGCTGGGCCCGCTCCTGCACCTGGCGGGCGAGGCGTTCGTGCCACTGGTAGGCGGCGACCCCATCGGACGCAGGCCCGTCAACTTCCACGTCGAGGCGCTGCGCTCCATGGGCGCCGAGGTCGAGGTGGGCGAGGACGGCATCCACGCCAAGGCCACCAGGCTGCGCGGCGCCAGGATCGAACTCCCCTACCCCAGCGTCGGCGCGACAGAGACGATCCTGATGTCGGCGGTGCTCGCCGAGGGCAAGACGGTGATCAAGAACGCGGCCATGGAGCCCGAGGTCGTCGAGCTGGCGCTGTTCCTGCAGCGGATGGGCGGCAGGATCGAGCTGTCCCCCGACCGGCGCATCGTCATCGAGGGCGTGCCCGAGCTGCACGGCGCGCAGACCTGGCTGGTCGGCGACCGCATCGAGGCCTTCTCCTACCTCGCGGCGGGCCTCATCACCAGGGGCGAGGTGCGCGTGCACGGCTGCCCGCAGGACCGCCTGGTCACCGCGATCACCACGCTCGCCAGGATGGGCGCCCAGTTCGACATCAACGACGACTACATCTGCGCCACCGCGCCCCCCGAGGGGCTGCGCTCGGCGGCGGTGCAGACCGACACCCATCCGGGATTCATGACCGACTGGCAGACGCCGCTGATGGTGCTGTTCACCCAGAGCCAGGGCATGTCGGTGCTGCACGAGACGGTCTTCGAGAACCGCCTGGTCTACGTTCCCGCGCTGCAGCAGATGGGCTGCGAGATAGAGGTCTTCGACCAGTGCCTCGGCGGGCCCGCCTGCCGCTACCACGACAGCAACGCCAAGCATTCGGCCGTGGTGCGCGGGGTGTCCAAGTTGAACGGCGCCGACGTGATGCTGCCCGACATCAGGGCCGGGTTCTCCGCGGTGCTGGCCGCCGCGGTGGCCGACGGGACCTCAAGGCTGCGCGGCGTCCAGCACATCGAGCGGGGCTACCACCGCCCGTTCGAGCAGTTCGGCTCGCTCGGCCTGAATGTCCAAAGGGAGGGCTGACAGGGGGCGGCGATCATCCCATGGTCCCGTTTGCAGTTCGCAAAGGCTGTTGAAGCAGGCGTTTGGCCGCCTTCTTCTCGTCGCAGATCATCTGAGTGACTGTGCTCAAATCCCTCGCCGGGCTCGGCGTGGCGGGGGCGATCGGCGGCGTGCTGGCCGCGGCGGTGGCAGTCCCGACCGTCGGCGGGGCCGGACTCGTGGTGCGCGACGCCGCCACCACCTTCACCGACCTGCCGCCCGCGCCGCGTGAGGAGCCGCTGTCCCAGCTCACCACGCTGCAGGACAGGAACGGCAAGGTGTTCGCCCAGTTCTACGAGGCCAACAGGACGCCGGTGACGCTGGCCCAGGTGGCCCCTGTCATGCGCAAGGCCATCGTGGCCATCGAGGACGCCCGCTTCTACGAGCACGCGGGCCTGGACATCGTGGGCACCCTGCGCGCGGTCATCACCAACACCCAGGCGGGCGGCATCAGGCAGGGCGGCTCGTCGCTGACCCAGCAGCTGGTCAAGAACATCCTGGTCGAGAACGCCGAGTCGGAGAGGGACAGGGAGGCCGCCCGCGCGCCCAACCTCTCCCGCAAGATCAGCGAGCTGCGTTACGCGTTGGCCATGGAGGACAAGTACCGCAAGGACGAGATCCTCGAGCGGTACCTCAACATCGCCTACTTCGGGGCGGGCGCCTACGGCGTCGAGGCGGCGGCCAGGCGCTTCTTCTCGACCACGGCCGCCGAACTCACGCTGGCTCAGGCCGCGACGCTGGCGGGGGCGGTGCGCCTGCCGTACACGACCGATCCTTCGCTGGGCGCGGAACGGCAGGCGCGGCTGCTGGAGCGCCGCGACACCGTGCTGGACCGCATGGCGGGCCTGAACATGATCTCCGAGGAGACGGCGAAGGCGACCAAGCGGCTGCCGCTGAACATCAAGCTGCGGCCCGAGCCCGGCGGGTGCGCCGAGAGCGAGTTCCCCTTCTTCTGCCTCTACGTGCAGCGCGAACTGCTCACCAACCCCGTCTTCGGCGACACCCCCATCGAACGGCAGCGCCGCCTGGCCAGGGGCGGGCTCGTGCTGCGCACCACCCTCGACCCGGTCGCGCAGCGGGCGGCCGAGCAGGCCATCAGGGAGCGGGTCCATCCGGCCGACACCGAGGTCGCGGCCGAGGCGATGGTCGAGCCGGGCACGGGCAGGATCAGGGCCCTGGCGGCCAGCAAACGGTTCGGCCGCAACCCGGACAACAAAAACAACGGCCCCAGGACCACCTTCAACCTGCCCGCCGACGTACGGCACGGCGGCGGAATGGGACTGCAGGCGGGCTCGACCTTCAAGGTGTTCACCCTGGCCACCGCGCTCAAGCAGGGCTGGCGCTTCGGCCAGGGCTTCATGACGCCCGGCGAGCTCGTCCCCTCCGAGGGCTACAGGAACTGCGCGGGCAAACCGGTCAACGCGCCGAAGGCGACGATCTACAACGCCAGCGGGGAGGGCAAGGGCGGCCCGCAGAGCATCGAGACCGGCACGTGGAACTCGGTGAACATCTTCTACATGATGCTGGAGCGCAAGGTCGGCCTGTGCTCCGTGGTCCAGACGGCCAAGTCGCTCGGTGTCGTCAGGGCCGACGGGACGCCGTTGCGGGAGGTGCCGACCTTCACCCTCGGCGTCAACGAGATGGACCCGCTCACCGTCGCCGCCGCCTTCGCCGCCTTCGGCGCCCGCGGCCGCTACTGCCGTCCCATGGCGATCGTGGACATCACCGACAAGCAGGGGCTGCGCACCGCCGTACGGCCTGCCTGCGCGCAGGCGGTGGACCAGGGCGTGGCCGACGCCGTCAACCACGTGCTGTCAGGGGTGTTCACCAAGGGCACGATGAAGGGGCAGGGCATCGGCAGGCCCGCCGCGGGCAAGACCGGCACCAACAACGGCTACACCTCGGCCTGGTTCGCCGGGTACACCCCCGACCTGGCGGCGGCGGTGAGCGTCGGCGACATCCGCGGCTCCTACCGCTACCCGCTGCGCGGCGTGACGATCGGCGACGAGTCGTACGGCCAGGTGCAGGGCGCCTCGCTGCCGGGCCCGATCTGGGTGGCGTCGATGGAGTCGGCCCTGCGCGACACCGACGAGACATCGTTCGACTCCCCCGACATGTCCCGTTTCGGCGGCGGCCACACCCCAGGCCTGGCCACGGCGGAGGCCGCGGCCCGCCGCGCCGAGATCCACCGCTTCGTCAAGAAGTACCGCGAGCGCTACCGCCGGTTCTACAAGTGGATGACGAGGCACTCCGGCCAGTACCCCCGCCGCTGAGGGACCGCTCGCCAGGGCGGCGGGGAGCGCATGGCGCCCGCCGCCCTGACAGGCACAGCGCTAGCCGCCCAGGCAGGCGGGGCCGAGCAGTTGCTTGAGGTCGCCCATCAGGGCCGGGGACTGGGTGACCCGCAGGCGGTCCTCCACCCGCATGACCGTGGTCTTGGGGCCGTTGTGCACCTGGAGGTGCACCTCCGAGGTGCCGGGGTGGGTGGTGAGGATCTCCTTCAGCCTGCTCACCACCGGCGGCGTGCACCGGCTGAGCGGCAGGCTGACCAGGAGCGGGCCGCCCGCCTCCTGCGTGAGGTCGGGCGCCGTCACCTCCATCGAGATGATCTTGGCGACGTCCTCGCGCTTGTCGATGCGGCCCTTGACGAAGACGATCGCGTCCTCGGCCAGGATCGTCGAGCACAGTTGGTACGACGAGGGGAAGATCATCACCTCGATCGCACCTTCGAGGTCCTCCAACTGGGTCAGCACCCAGGTGTCGCCCTTCTTGGTGACCTTGCGCTGCACGCCAGACAGGATGCCGCCGACCGTCACGACCTGGCCGTCGGCACGGCTCTCGTCCTGCAGGGCCGCGATCGAGCAGTCGGCGCCCGAGGCCAGGATGTGCTCCACGCCGAACAGCGGGTGGTCGGAGACGTACAGGCCGAGCATCTCCCGCTCGAACTGCAGCAGCGTGTTCTTGTCCCACTCCCCGACGGGGATCTGCACGTCGAAGGTCTGGTCCTCGCCGCCGTCGACGGCGCCGAACAGGGAGTCCTGGCCGATGGCCTCGTTCTTCTTGATGTCGATGATCGCGTCGACGGCCTGCTCGTGCACCATGACCAGGCCCTTGCGGACGTGGCCGAGGGAGTCGAAGGCGCCCGCCTTGATCAGCGACTCGATCACCCGCTTGTTGCAGACGATCGCCGGGACCTTGCGCAGGAAGTCCTTGAAGTCGCCGTAGCGACCCTTCTCCTTGCGCGCGGACAGGATGCCGTCGACGACGTTGCCGCCGACGTTGCGGATGGCCGACAGGCCGAAGCGGATGTCGGTGCCGCGCGGGGTGAAGTCGAAGTCGGAGTCGTTGACGTCGGGCGGGAAGACCTTGATGCCCATGCGCCGGCACTCGTTGAGGTAGAGGGCCGACTTGTCCTTGTCGTCCTTGACGCTCGACAGCAGGGCCGCCATGTAGGCGGCGGGGTAGTTGGCCTTGAGGTAACCGGTCCAGTAAGCGATCAGGCCGTAGGCGGCCGAGTGGGCCTTGTTGAAGGCGTAGTCGGAGAACGGCAGCAGGATGTCCCACAGCGTCTTGATCGCCGCGGCGGAGTAGCCGTTGTCCTGCATGCCCTTTTCGAAGGACTCGAACTGCTTGTCCAGCTCGGACTTCTTCTTCTTGCCCATCGCACGGCGCAGCAGGTCGGCTTGGCCGAGCGAGAAGCCCGCGACCTTCTGCGCGATGGCCATGACCTGCTCCTGATAGATGATCAGGCCGTAGGTCGTGTCGAGGATCTCGGCCAGAGACTCCCTGAACTCCTCGTGGATCGGGGTGATCTCCTGCTGGCCGTTCTTGCGCAGCGCGTAGTTGTTGTGGGAGTCGGCGCCCATCGGCCCCGGCCGGTAGAGGGCGATGAGGGCCGAGCAGTCCTCGAAGTTGTCGGGCTTCATCAGCCGCAGCAGCGAGCGCATGCCGCCGCCGTCGAGCTGGAACACGCCCAGGGTGTCGCCCCGGCCGAGCAGCTCGTAGGTCTTGCGGTCGTCGAGGGGCAGCTTCAGCAGGTCGATCTGCTCACCGGAGGTGGCCTCGATCATCTTGAGGCAGTCGTCCATGATGGTGAGGTTGCGCAGGCCCAGGAAGTCCATCTTCAGCAGGCCGAGCGTCTCGCAGGTCGGGTAGTCGAACTGCGTGATGATCGCGCCGTCGGAGTCGCGGCGCATGATCGGGATGTGGTCGGTCAGCACCTCCGCCGACATGATCACGCCGGCGGCGTGCACGCCGGTCTGCCTGATCAGGCCCTCCAGCCCCTTGCCGAGGTCCATCGTCGCCTTGACGTCGACGTCCTCGTCGTAGAGCCTGCGCAGCTCGCCCGCCTCGTTGTAGCGGGGGTGGTCCTTGTCGAAGATGCCCGCCAGCGGGATGTCCTTGCCCATCACGGCGGGCGGGAAGGCCTTGGAGACCCTGTCGCCGAGCGCGTAGGGGTAGCCGAGGACGCGACCGGCGTCCTTGATGGCGGCCTTCGCCTTGATGGTGCCGAAGGTGGCGATCATGGCGACCTTGTCGGCGCCCCACTTCTCGGTCACGTAGCGGATCACGTCGGCGCGCCTGCGGTCGTCGAAGTCGATGTCGACGTCGGGCATGGAGACGCGGTCGGGGTTGAGGAACCGCTCGAAGATCAGGCCGTGGGGCAGCGGGTCGAGGTCGGTGATGCCCATCGCGTAGGCGACCAGCGAACCGGCGGCCGATCCACGGCCCGGCCCGACCCGGACGCCGTTCTCCTTGGCCCACATGATGAAGTCGGCGACCACGAGGAAGTAGCTCGGGAAGCCCATCTGCTCGATGATGCCGATCTCGTACTCGGCCTGCTTGCGATGGGCGTCGTCGTAACCCTCCGGCCAGCGCCGGTCCATGCCCTCCCAGACGCTCTGCCGGAAGAACTCGCTTTCCGTCATGCCCTCGGGGATCGGGTAGGTCGGCATGAGGTTCTTGAAGGTGAAGAACCCCGTGGGGTCGACCTTCTCGGCCACCAGCAGCGTGTTGCGGCAGCCCTCGGCCCACAGGTCGGAGGAGTCGACGGCGCGCATCTCGTCGGCCGACTTGATGTAATAGCCGGAGCCGTCGAAGCGGAAGCGGTCGGGGTCGGACAGCTGCTTGCCGGTCTGGATGCACAGCAACGCGTCGTGGGAGGCGGCGTCGGGCTCGTAGGTGTAGTGCGAGTCGTTGGTGACCAGCGGCGGGATGTCCAGCTCCCTGCTGATCCTGGTCAGCCCGTCGCGGACCCTGCGCTCGATGTCGAGCCCGTGGTCCATGATCTCCAGGAAGTAGTTGTCCTTGCCGAAGATCTCCTGGAACTTCGCCGCCGCCTTGACGGCCTCGTCGTACTGCCCGAGGCGCAGCCTGGTCTGCACCTCGCCCGAGGGGCAGCCGGTGGTGGCCATGAGGCCGTCGGCGTGCTCGGCGAGGATGTCGGCGTCCATGCGCGCCCACTTGCGCACGAAGCCCTCGGTGTAGGCGCGCGACGACAGGCGCATCAGGTTGTGCAGGCCCGTCTTGTTGCGCGCCCAGATCGTCATGTGGGTGTAGTAGCCACCCGCCGAGACGTCGTCCTTCTTCTGGTGCGGCTCGCCCCACAGCACGGGCTTCTTGTTCTGCCGCAGCTCGGGGGCGACGTAGGCCTCGATGCCGATGATCGGCTTGATGTCGGCGGCGCTCGCCTGCTTGAAGAAGTCGTAGGCGCCGTGCATGTTGCCGTGGTCGGTGATGGCGATGGCGGGCATGCCGAGCTCGCCGACCTGTTTGAACATCTGCTTGAGGCGGGCGGCCCCGTCCAGCATGGAGTACTCGGTATGCACGTGCAGGTGTACAAACGAGTCGCTGGACGACATGGAGCGGCGCCTCCTCGATCGAGACCGGATGTGCAGGCTTCGAGCCTAGTGGTCCGCGCCGACTTTTCCGGCCGTCGCCACCACCGGTTGACGAGGTGTACGGCCTCGGCTACACACTGCGCGGCGCGCCCCCGAACCCCCTGCCGGCCTGCGCATATATCGTTCTCGTGACGGAGGAGACACGGTGTGCGCGCAGCTTGAGGAGGGCTACTCCCACGCCCTCGGCAACCGCCAGGTGCAGATGATCGCGATCGGCGGCGCCATCGGCGTGGGACTGTTCCTCGGCGCGGGCGGGCGCCTGGCCGCGGCGGGCCCCGCACTGGTGCTGTCGTACGCGCTCGCGGGCCTGGCCGCCTTCTTCGTCATGCGCGCGCTCGGCGAGCTCGTCCTCTACCGGCCGACCTCCGGCTCCTTCGTGGAGTACGCCGGCGAGTTCGTCGGCCCGTGGGCCGCGTTCGCCAGCGGCTGGATGTACTGGATCAACTGGGCCTTCACCGGCATCGCCGAGCTGACCGCGATCGCCACCTACGTCAACTACTGGGCGCCCGGCTTCCCCCAGTGGCTCACCGCGCTGGTCGCGCTGGTCTTCGTGCTGGTGGTCAACCTGGTGTCGGTGAGGGTGTTCGGCGAGCTGGAGTTCTGGTTCGCGCTGCTGAAGGTGCTGGCCATCTGCGCCTTCCTGGTCATCGGCCTGTTCCTGGTGGTCACCGGCGCGAACGTGGGCGGCGTCCAGGCGGGTGTGGTCAACCTCACCGCCCACGGAGGGTTCTTCCCCCAGGGCTTCCCCGTCGTGCTGCTGAGCCTGCAGGCGGTGGTCTTCGCCTACGCCTCGATCGAGCTGGTCGGCATCGCCGCGGGCGAGACCAAGAACCCTGAGCGGGTGATGCCAAAGGCGATCAACGGCGTCGTGTGGCGCATCGCGGTCTTCTACGTCGGCTCGATCGCGCTGCTGGCGATGGTGCTGCCGTGGACGCACTACAGGGCCGACGAGTCGCCGTTCGTCACGGTCTTCGCCGGCCTGGGCGCGCCGTGGGCGGCCGACGTGATGAACCTCATCGTCATCACCGCGGCCACGTCCTCCTGCAACTCGGGCCTGTATTCCACGGGGCGCATCCTGCGGGCCATGGCGCTCAAGGGCGAGGCGCCGTACTTCACCGGCAACCTCAGCTCCCGCCACGTGCCCTACGGCGGGATCCTGATGACCGCGGCGGTCTTCCTCGCGGGCGTGGGGTTGTTCTACTTCGTGCCGCAGCGGGCCTTCGACATCGCCACCGCCGTCGCCTCGCTCGGCGTGATCACCACGTGGGGCACGCTGGTCTACTGCCAGCTGCTGCTGCGGCGCACGGGGCACCGCTCGAACTTCGCGATGCCAGGCACGCCGTACAGCAACTGGTTCACGCTGGGCTTCCTCGCGCTGGTGGTCGTCCTGATGGCCTTCGCCGACGAGGACCAGCGGGTGGCCTTCTTCCTCATCCCCGTGCTCGCGGCGGCCATCGCCCTCGGGTGGAAGGTGGTCAGCTCTCCTCGGAGAGGTGAAGGCCGGCTTCGATGACCGCGTTCATGATCGGCGCGAGGCGCTTCACTCCGAGCCTGGGCGCGCGCTCGGCCATCCTGGCCACCAGCTGACGCTCCCGCTCCATGTCGCGCCCCGCGAAGCCGCCGACGGGCTTGAGCGACTGGACGACGCCCGCCAGCTCCGCCCGCCGTTCGAGGAGGGTGGCGAGGGCGGCGTCCACCCTGTCGATCGCGGCTCTGGCTTCGGGCAGGCTCGCGGGGATGTCGTCGCTGGACAGGGCGCTGAAGAGCGTGACCGCCTCGCGGGCCTGCGCGATCTCCTCCTCGCCCGCCGACGGCGACAGCAGCAGGCCGTCGGCGCCCGCCACGATGGCGGCGCCCGCCAAGGAGAGGTCGGCGGAGACGTCGGCCAGCACGGGCCGTCCCGAGCGCGCCTTCGCCGCGCGCAGCAGCGACAGGTCGAGTGCGAGGTGCCCCGTGTGGGTGCGGGTACCGCTCTCGCACAGCACCACCTGGTCGTTGCCCTCGGCCACGCAGTAGTCGGCGATGGCGAGCCACTCCTCGAGGGTCGCGGAATGACCGCGCTGCACGAGCACCGGCAGGCCGAGCCTTGCCACCGCCCGCACCAGCTGGAAGTCCTGCATCCACGCCGCCCCCACCACCACGCCCGCCGCCCGCTCGGCTATGGCGGGCAGGTCGTCGGTCGAGAAGGGCTCGACGAAGAGGGGGCCGTCGAGCACGTCTTCGGCCCGCACCCGCCCGTGGTGCGGACGCAGGCTGACCCATCTGGTGATGACGGGACGCGTTTCGAGGGTGGAAGGCATCTCGATCCCAACGCTCAAGCCGGTCCGAGCGGAGCCGGCGGTCTCCAGGAAAGAAAAAGGGCAGAGACCTCGAGATCTCTGCCTGTCGCCGGCTCCAGGTGGTCGCTACCGCATGACCGGCCCTCCGGGAGCCGGCTCGATAAACGTGTAGCGAGGAGTCATGGATCTAAGACTACACGGGTCGCTGCTACCCGATCCCTATGGGAGTATTTCTAGGCTTAGAAGGGGGTTTGAGGCCGTTGATGTCGGATGGACAGCAGCACGCCGGGCGCCGCGTCGCCGGTCGGTACCACCTGAAGGAGCCAATCGGACGAGGCGGCATGGGCATCGTCTGGCGTGCCCATGACGAGCTGCTCGACCGCGAGGTCGCGGTCAAGGAGGTCCGCTACGCGGCCGTGCTGGGCGACGAGGTGCAGCTGCTCAACCGCCGCACCATGCGCGAGGCGCGCGCGGCGGCCAGGTTCACCCATCCGAACGTGATCGTCGTCCACGACGTGATCGAGGAGGACGACCGGCCGTGGATCGTCATGCAGCTGGTCCCCTCCCGCTCTCTGGGCCAGGTGATCAAGAGCGAGGGACCGCTGCAGCCCAGGAAGGTGGCCGAGATCGGCCTGGCCGTCCTGGAGGCGCTCAAGGGCGCGCACGACGCGGGCGTGCTGCACCGCGACGTCAAGCCGGAGAACGTGCTGCTGGCCGAGGACGGCAGGGTCGTGCTGACCGACTTCGGCATCGCCACGCTGGAGACCGAGACCGCGCTGACCATGACCGGCCTGGCGGGCACGCCTGCCTTCATCGCGCCCGAGCGGCTCAAGGGCCTGCCCGCGCGGCGCGAGTCTGACCTGTGGTCGCTGGGCGCCACGCTCTACACCGCCGTCGAGGGCAAGGCCCCGCACGAGCGCGGCATGGCGATGGCGACCATGATGGCCGTGCTCAACGACGACGCCGCACCCGCGACCAAGGCCGGGCCGCTGAAGCCCGTCCTGGACGGCCTGCTGGCCAAGGAGCCCGTCCAGCGGCTGACCGTCGACGAGACCGCCAGGATGCTGCGCAGGATCATCGGGCAGGCCCAGAACGAGACGGTCAGGGTCGAGCGTCCGCCCGCCGTCCCCGACGTGGACGTGGACGACACCCCCACCGATCCCAGCCTGCCCGTGATCGTGCCGCCCGTCGCGGCCAAGCCTCCCCTCAGGAAGCCCCTCAAGCCCAAGCCCGGTGCGACGAAGCCGGACACCGGCAAGTCCGCCGCGTCCAAGCCCCCGGTGCCTGAGCCTGAGCCCGAGCCCGAGCCCGAGGTCGCCAAGCCCGCGGCGCCCGCGCCCACCACGGCCATGCCCGCGGCGGCCGAGGCGCCCTCCGAGCTCTTCGAGACGGGCATGCGCCTGCCCGAAACGCCCACCGCCGCCTCGGTCGGCAGGCCTGGCGTACGGCGCGCGCTCCCGTTCGTCGCCGTCGCCATCGCCATCCTCGTGGTGGGCGGCGTGGCGGGCCTGCTCGGGCTGCGCTCGGCAGGCAACGAGGCCCCCCAGAGCTCGAAGGAGCCCACTGAGAAGGTGACCACCACGGTCACCGCCACGGCGACCGCGACGACCCCCGCCGCCCAGCCCTCGACCACGGCGACCCCCTCGACCGGCCCCTCGCCCTCCCCTTCGGACACCGCGCCCGCGCTGCCCGAGGGCTGGCGGATGTACAAGGACAAGGAGATGGGCTTCTCCGTCGCCCTGCCCCCGGACTGGGAGACGTACCAGCGCAAGGGCAGCCAGGTCTACTTCCGTGGGCCCGGCGCCTCGTCCAACTCCTACCTGATGATCGAAGAGTCCCCCGACCCCGGCGACGACCCCTACGGCGACTGGAAGAAGCAGGAGCCGGGCGCCAGGAGCGGCTTCGGCGGCTACAAGCTGCTCGACATCAAGAAGGTCGACTACATGAAGGCCGCCGCCGACTGGGAGTTCATCTGGAACACCAACACGGGCGAGACGAGAGTGCGTAACCGCGGTTTCGTCACCGACAACGGCCGCGGCTACGCGCTCTACTGGCACACGCTGAACAAGAACTGGAAGCGTGACCTGCGTTTCTTCGACACGTTCGCGGCGACGTTCAAACCAGCCAAGTAGGCTTCGCTGGTGCGCGTCGGTAACAGGTATCGCCTCATCGAGCCCATCGGCGAGGGCGGCATGGGCATCGTCTGGCGCGCCCACGACGACCTGCTCGACCGGACGGTGGCGATCAAGGAGGTTCGCTACACCGGCATCGGCGAGCAGAAGCGCGCCCAGCTCAACCAGCGCACCATCAGGGAGGCGCGGGCGGCGGGCAGGCTCGACCATCCGAACGTGATCGTCATCCACGACGTCATCGAGGAGGACGGCCGCCCGTGGATCGTCATGCAGCTGGTGCGCTCGTGGTCGCTGGCGGAGGCTATCGGGCAGCGAGGTCCGCTGCCGGTGCCGGAGGTGGCCAGGATCGGCGGCGCCGTGCTGGGCGCGTTGCGGGCCGCGCACGCGGCGGGCGTGCTGCATCGCGACGTGAAACCGGAGAACGTGCTGCTGGCCGAGGACGGCAGGGTGGTGCTGACCGACTTCGGCATCGCCGCCGTGGACGCGGAGGCGGGCCTGACAGGGACGGGCAACCTGGTCGGCACGCCCGCCTACATGCCGCCCGAGCGGCTCAACGGGCTGCCCGCGACGCCCGCCTCCGACCTGTGGTCGCTGGGCGCGACGCTGCACACGGCCGTGGAGGGCGGCGCGCCGTACCGGAGGGACTCGTGGGCGGCGACGGTCGCGGCGGTGCTGCGTGACCCGCCCGAGCCGCCGCGTCTGGCGGGGCCGCTGGCCCCGGTGATCACGGGGCTGCTCCAGCGGGACCCCGCGGCGCGGATGGGCGTGCAGGAGGTCGCCGCCAGGCTGGCGGCTCTGGAGCCCGCAGCCAGGCAGCCCGTGTACGAGCCAGAGACCCGCCCGCAGGGGCGAGCCGCCGCCACACTCGAGCGACCCGTGAAGCGGCGCTCTCCGCTGGTCTGGGCCGTGCCCAGCGTCCTGCTGGCCGCCGCGCTGGCCGGGGGCGGCGTCTGGCTGGCGATGCGGGCCGCTCCTTCCGGTACGGCACAGCCCACGCCCGCCTCCACCACTCCCGGTACGGCGGCGCCGAGCGAGACCGTGTCGCCCACCAAGAGCGCGGCGCCCACCAAGAGCGCGGCGCCCAGCAGGACCGCGACGGCGGGCACGGACGACTGGCGGCCGCTCACCAGCAGGCTGGGCCGCTTCTCCGTCTCCGTGCCCACGGGATGGAGCGCGACGAAGAAACCCGACCGCGACAGCATCAGCGTGACGGGGCCCGGCGCGCCCGGCACGCTGATCATCGAGTGGACCGAGTCGGAGGACCCGGTCAAGGATCCCGTCGAGGCGTGGCAGCGCCTGGAGAAGGAGAT
The DNA here is from genome assembly GCF_040648355.1 of Nonomuraea sp. NPDC049152. NCBI lineage: Bacteria > Bacillati > Actinomycetota > Actinomycetes > Streptosporangiales > Streptosporangiaceae > Nonomuraea > Nonomuraea sp. NPDC049152. Next base: position 186,689 of record NZ_JBEZDO010000001.1, read on the forward strand.
CCAGGCCAAGGGCGAGTTCGTGGGCTACAAGCGGGTGGGCATCCGCCCGCTCACCTACCTCGGGATGCCGGCCGCCGACTGGGAGTTCACCAGGAAAAGGGGCGGCGAGACCATCCACGTGATCAACCGCGGCTTCCGGCTGGCCGACGGCAGGCCGTATGCCATCTACTGGGAGGCGCCCGAAGCCTCGTGGCGGAAGGGCCTGCCGTACTTCGACAGGTTCGTGGAGACCTTCCAGCCCACGTGAGCTCCGGCGATTCCGGGGTAGCCGTCCTTCATGTCCGAATCTTCGGAGGTCATCGGCGGGCGCTACCGGCTGCTCAAAACCATCGGACGCGGTGGGATGGGAACGGTCTGGCAGGCGCATGACGAGGTACTCGGCCGTGACGTCGCGGTCAAAGAGGTGGTGCCGCCGCCCGACCTGACGGGGCCTGAGCGCGAGGTCTTCACCGTGCGCACCCTCCGCGAGGCCAGGGCCGCGGGCAGGGTCGCCCACCCCGGCGTGGCCACCGTCTACGACGTGGTCGAGGATTCGGGCCATCCGTGGATCGTGATGGAGCTGGTCCGTTCCCGGACGCTGGGCGCCATGGTGCGCGACCTCGGGCCGCTCGAACCCGCCAGGGTGGCCGCCATCGGGGTGGAGCTCCTGGCGGCGCTGCGGGCCGCGCACGCGGCGGGCGTGCTGCACCGCGACGTCAAGCCGGACAACGTGCTGCTGGCAGAGGACGGCAGAGCCGTGCTGACCGACTTCGGCATCGCCACCACGGACGACGACGCCTCCTTGACCAGGACGGGAGTCCTGGTGGGCACCCCTGCCTTCATCTCGCCCGAGCGGGCCGCGGGCGGAGTCGCCGAGCCCGCCTCCGACCTGTGGTCGCTGGGGGTCACGCTCTACACGGCCGTGGAGGGGCACTCGCCCTTCCAGCGTGGTCATCCGCTGGCCACGATGGCGGCCGTCATGCACGAGGAGCCGCTGCCGATGTCGTCAGCGGGTCCGCTCGCTCCCGTCATCTCCGGGCTGCTGCGCAAGGATCCCGCCGAGCGGATGAGCCTGGACGAGGCCGAGCAGCGGATGCGTCTGGTCGTGCTGGGCATCGCGCCCGAGCCGACGGCGCCGGTCGCGGTGGGCGCGGCGCCGCCCGGGCCCGCCGTACGGACGGCAGGGAGGCGGTGGGGCGCGCCCGCGGGGCGACGCCCGAGGCTGGCCGCGCTCGCCGCGGCGGCGATCGCGGTGGCGCTGGTCACCGGCGGGATGGCGTGGATGTCGGGCCGCGATCCCGGCCCCGGACAGCAGCAGCCGCAGCCGGCCTCGGTGCCGGTCGTGGTCAGCACCCCGTCGGCCACCTCCGCGCCGCCGCCCTCGCCCCTCCGGACGCACTCGCCTGCCGATGAGAGCAGGAGCACGGGCACCTACGAAGGGCAGGATCCGCTCGCCACGAAGGACTCGATCAAGACTCGGCCTTCCCCGACAGCGACCAAGCAGAAGACCGAGGAGAAGACCGAGAACAAGACCTCGCCGGCCGCCACCCCCACCGAGGAGTCGTCCGGCGACGACGAGCCGGGCCAGGTGGACCCGGGGGACGAGGACGATCAGGGGCAGAGGCAGCAGGGCGAGCAGAGCGAGCAGGGCCTACCGGCTGCCGAGCAGGCGCTACCCGCCGAGCGGGGCACGCCGGCAACGGAGGCCGGGCAGTGACCGCGGGGCGGGGGGCCGGGGTCAGGACTCCGCGCGCACGGTGTCGAGCGCCTTCTGCAGGTCGTCGGGGTAGTCGCTGCTGAAGGACATCCAGTCGCCGCTCGACGGGTGCTCGAAGCCTAGCGAGACCGCGTGCAGCCACTGCCTGCTCATCCCGAGCCTGGCCGCCAGCGTGGGGTCGGCGCCGTACATCAGGTCGCCGACGCACGGGTGGCGCAGCGCCGCCATGTGGACGCGGATCTGGTGCGTGCGGCCCGTCTCCAGCTTGATGTCGAGCAGCGACGCCGCCCTGAAAGCCTCGACGGTGTCGTAGTGGGTCACCGAGGGCTTGCCGCCCGCCACCACCGCGAACCTGCCGTCACCCGACGGGTGGCGGTCGATGGGCGCGTCGACGGTGCCCCTGAACGGGTCGGGGTGGCCCTGGACCAGCGCGTGGTAGCGCTTGTCGACCGTGCGCTCCTTGAAGGCGCGCTTGAGCACGGAGTAGGCGTGCTCGCTCTTGGCCACGACCATCGCGCCCGTGGTGTTGGCGTCGAGGCGGTGCACGATGCCCTGACGCTCGGCCGCGCCGCTGGTGGCCACCGTGTGGCCGGTGCCGAGCAGGCCGCCGATCACCGTCGGGCCCGTCCATCCCACGGTGGGATGGGCCGCGACGCCGATCGGCTTGTTGACCACGACGATGTCGTCGTCCTCGTAGATGATCGCCATGCCGGGGACGGGCTCGGCCACGGGCATGGGCGTGGTGGGCGGCGGCGGAAGCGTGACGTCGAGCCACGCGCCGGCGTGCACCCTGTCGGACTTGGCGGCCTCTGAGCCGTCGACCAGGACGTCGCCCGAGCCGATCAGCTCGGCCGCGCGGGTGCGGGAGAAACCGAACAGCCTCGACAGGGCCGCGTCGAGCCGTTCTCCCTCGAGCCCGTCGGGGACGGGCAGACTGCGCTGTTCAGCCATTCTTCGCGGACACCTCCCTGGTGCCGTCGATCTGGTAGCCGCGCCAGGCCAGGAAGACCGCCACGATGCCGCCGCACACGATCATCGAGTCGGCGACGTTCCAGACGGGGAAGTGCCCGGGAAAGGTCTCGATGAAGTCGACCACGTGACCCTGGAGCTGACCCGAAGCGGGACGGCCGAGGCCCGCGGGGTAGCGCAGCAGCCGGTCGGTGAGGTTGCCGAGCGCGCCGCCGAGCAGCATGCCCAGCGTGATCGCCCACGGCAGGCTGCGCAGCTTGCGCGCCGTGCGCAGGATCGCGACCACCACGCTGGCGGCGACCAGGGTGAAGACGAAGGTCATCCCGGTGCCGATGCTGAAGGCGGCGCCCGAGTTGAAGATCACCCGGAACTGCAGCAGGCCGGGGATCACCTCCAGCGCCGGCTCGCCCTCCAGCGTCCGCAGCACCAGCGTCTTGGTGAGCAGATCGAGCCCGTAGATCACGACCGCGATCAGCGCGAGAAGGCCGATCAGGCGTCGCCCGACCGGCCTCGCGCTTGGTTCGCCGTCAGCGCTCAGCGGCGCTCCTCCCGCTGCTTGCATGTCACGCACAGCGTCGCCCTCGGGAACGCCTGCAGCCGCTCCTTGCCGATCGGCTTGTGGCACGATTCGCACACTCCATAGGTACCTGCGTCGATCCTGGCGATCGCACGTTCGTTCTGCGCGACCAGGTCGCGTGTGTTCAGGGTAAGGGCGATCTCGCGTTCGCGCTCATAGGTCTTGGCCCCCGCGTCGGCTTGGTCGTCGCCGGCGCCCTGAGTGACATCTCCAGACGCGATCTCGGACTCGTGCCGCAGAATGTCCGCCTCAAGTTCGGCGATCTCCTGCGTGAGCGCGTCGCGCACCTCGGCCAGCTCCTCTGCCGACCACATCGAAGGGGTCGCGGTCTGCGTGACTGCCGCCATGGCTGCCTCCATGCTGATCAAGGCTCAAACGGTGCGGGCAGCTTAGGCCGTGGATAACGACTCGGCAAACGACCCGCCGTACGGATTACCCCTCCCGTACTATCCCGCCCCGACCAATCAACTCCTCACCATAAGCATCCATTCCCGGTTCTTTGTCGCCATTTGCTGCGCTGGATAACGGGAAGCAGGCAGCCTCCACTCTGCGTTATGGTTTTAGCCTGCAAGGCGTCGACGGAGCTCTGTGATGGACATCACAGGGATATCACTCCCGAGCCGCCGGAAGAACGGCTCGCCAGAGCTCACTAGACCCGGCCGCAGACCAAATGAAGTGGGTCCCTCCGGGGGTCAAGAGGGGTGGTACCGCGGAGCCGTACGGCTTCGTCCCTTCACACCGTCACTCAGTCTGACACGTGGAGGTCCCGCCCGAGATGTCCCACTATTTCCGCTCTCTACCCGCGCAGGTCGACCTGCCCGCGCTCGAGCGTGAGGTCCTCGACCGATGGCGGGACGGGAAGATCTTCGAGCGCTCCGTCGAGCAGAACGAAGGCGCCCCCTCCTGGGTCTTCTACGAGGGCCCGCCCACCGCCAACGGCCTGCCGGGCGTCCACCACGTCGAGGCCCGGGTCTTCAAGGACCTGTTCCCCCGCTACAAGACCATGCGCGGCTTCAGCGTGCCGCGCAAGGCCGGATGGGACTGCCACGGCCTGCCTGTCGAGGTCGGCATCGAGAAAGAGCTCGGCCTGACGGGCAAGAAGGACATCGAGGCGTACGGCATCGCCGAGTTCAACGCCAAGTGCCGCGAGTCGGTGCTGCGCCACGTCGACGCCTTCGAAGAGCTGACCGAGCGGATGGGCTACTGGATCGACCTGTCCACGGCCTACCGCACGATGGACCCCGACTACATCGAGTCCGTCTGGTGGTCGCTCAAGGTCATCTTCGACAAGGGCCTGCTGTTCCGCGACTTCCGCATCACGCCGTACTGCCCGCGCTGCGGCACCGGCCTGTCCGACCACGAGCTGGGCCAGCCGGGCGGCTACGAGACCGTGTCCTCGCCTTCGGTCTACGTCCGGATGCCCGTCACCTCGGGCCCGCTGGCCGAGCTGAACGCCTCGCTGCTGATCTGGACGACCACGCCGTGGACGCTGGTGTCCAACACGGCCGTGGCCGTACACCCCGAGGTGACCTACGTCGCCGCCCGCACCGCGGACGGCGAGGTGCTGGTCGTCGCCGAGCCGCTGCTGGCCCAGGTGCTCGGCGAGGGCTTCACCGAGGTCGCCCACCTCACCGGTCGCGAGCTGGAGCGTACCTCCTACTCCAGGCCGTTCGACCTGGTCGACATCCCCGGCGCGCACTACGTGGTGCTGGGCGACTACGTGACCGTCGAGGACGGCACGGGCCTGGTCCACCAGGCCCCCGCCTTCGGCGCGGACGACATGACCGTCTGCAAGTCGTACGGCATGCCGATCGTCAACCCGATCGGCCCCGACGGCCGCTTCCTTCCCGACGTCCCCATGGTGGGCGGCACGTTCTTCAAGGACGCCGACGAGGGGCTCACCGAGGACCTGCGCGCCCGCGGCCTGCTGTTCCGCGACGGCCATTTCGACCACAGCTACCCGCACTGCTGGCGCTGCCACACCCCGCTGCTCTACTACGCGCTCCCCGCCTGGTACATCCGCACCACCGCGGTCAAGGACCGCATGCTGGCGGAGAACGAGAAGACCAACTGGTACCCCGAGACCATCAAGTGGGGCCGCTTCGGCGAGTGGCTGCGCAACAACGTCGACTGGTCGCTGTCGCGCTCGCGCTACTGGGGCACGCCGCTCCCCCTCTGGGTGTGCTCGGCGGACGAGTCGCACGTCACGTGCGTGGGCTCGCTCAAGGAGCTCGGGTCCTACGCGGGCCAGGAGCTGTCGGCGCTCGACCCGCACCGCCCCTTCGTTGACGACATCGCCTTCCCCTGTCCCTCCTGCGGCGCCGAGGCCCGCAGGGTCCCCGACGTCATCGACGCGTGGTACGACTCGGGCTCGATGCCGTTCGCCCAGTGGGGCGCCAAGGGCAGACCCGAGGGCGTCTACCCCGCGCAGTTCATCTGCGAGGCGACCGACCAGACGCGTGGCTGGTTCTACTCGCTGATGGCGGTCGGCACGCTGGTCTTCGACGAGTCCTCCTACGAGAACGTGCTCTGCCTCGGCCTGATCCTGGCCGAGGACGGCCGCAAGATGAGCAAGCACCTGGGCAACGTGCTGGAGCCCATCTCGCTGATGGACGAGCACGGCGCCGACGCCCTGCGCTGGTTCATGGCCGCCTCGGGCTCGCCGTGGGCGGCGCGCAGGGTCGGCCACAACGCGCTGGAGGAGATCGTCAGGAAGGTCCTGCTGACCTACTGGAACACCGCCTCCTTCTTCACGCTGTACGCCAACGCCGAGTCGTGGTCGCCCTCGCTTGCCGGCGAGGCGCCGCCCGCCGCCGAACGCCCGCTCATCGACAGGTGGGCGCTGGCCGAGCTGCACAGGACCGTCGCCGAGGTGTCGAGCGCGCTCGACGCCTTCGACACCGTGCGGGCGGGCCGCAGGCTGGCCGAGTTCCTCGACGACCTGTCCAACTGGTACGTCAGGCGTTCGCGCCGCAGGTTCTGGCAGGGCTCGCGTGAGGCGTTCGCGACGCTGTACGAGTGCCTGGAGACCGTCACCAGGCTCATGGCGCCGATCACGCCCTTCGTCACCGACTACCTGTGGGACGTGCTGCGCGGCGTCGACGCGCCGTCGTCGGTCCACCTGACCACCTGGCCCGCGGTGAAGGAGGAACTGCTCGACCCCGAGCTGTCGGCGCAGATGGCGCTGGTGCGGCGGCTGGTGGAGCTGGGCCGCTCGGCCCGCGCCGCCTCGGGCGTCAAGACGCGGCAGCCGCTCGGCAGGGCCCTCGTGGGCGCGCCGGGCTGGGCGGGGCTCACCTCGGAGCTGCGCGACCTGATCGCCGACGAGCTGAACGTGCAGGCGCTGGAAGACATGTCCGGCTTCAGCACGGACCTGGTGTCCTTCACCGTCAAGCCCAACTTCAGGGCGCTCGGCAAGCGGTTCGGCTCGCAGACCAAGCTGGTCGCCGCGGCCGTCTCCGCCGCCGACGCCGCGACGCTGGCGGCGACGCTGCGCGCGGGATCGCCCGTCTCGGTCGAGGCGGGCGAACTCGGCACGGTGTCGCTCACGGCGGACGAGGTGATCGTCACCGAGCAGCCCAAGTCGGGGTGGGCGGTGGAGACCGGCGCGGTCGACACCGGCACGGGCGAGACGGTCGCGCTCGACCTGGCCATCACCGACGAGCTGCGCAGGGCGGGGTTGATCCGCGAGGTCATCCGCCTGGTGCAGGACGCCCGCAAGTCCACGGGGCTGTCGATCACCGACAGGATCGACCTGTGGTGGTCGGCCTCGTCTCCCGAGCTGGCCGAGGCGCTGCGCTCGGGCGGTTCGCTGGTCGGCGAGGAGGTCCTCGCCGCGAGCCTCACCGAGGGTCAGGCCGACGGCCTGCCCGTCCTGTCGGACGCCGACCTGGGGCTGACCTTCCAGCTGCGGCGCGCCTGACGACGAAAGAGCGCGGCCCCTCTCCCGAGGGACCGCGCTTTTTCATGCCCGCGCTCTTCATGCCCGGGTACGGTCCGCCCGGCGCCGGTTCGAGAACGGCGCCGCCGCCCGCGGAAGCTCCACGGGCGGCGGTCTCGGACGTCTCGGACTGCGGGTCAGCCGACGGTCTGGTGCTCGTGCATGCACACCGAGCAGGGGGTCAGGCCCTTCGCCTCGGCCTCGGCCTGCGGCATGGACCGCACACCGCTCGCCTCGGCCGCCCTCACCAGCGGGCAGGAGGAGTTGTGGAAGCGCCTGGTGCCGCCGATCACCTTGACGATGCCGGGACGGTCGAGCCTGACGGTCTCGTTGGCCGGCTCGCCCTTCCTGGCGGCGGGTTCGCCGGCCTTGCCGGAGGAGGGCGTGGTGGGACCGGAGGCGACCGGAGGCCCGGCGCGCCCGGGTGCGGTCGCCTCCGGCTCCACCGGCTTCTCGGCCGGTGACTCGGGGCGGTCGAACCACCCTCGGCCGGATTCCGCCGGCCTTGCGCCGCCGCTGGGGCGCTCGGCCTCTGGCTCCTGGCCGGAGGTGGAAGCCTTGGAGTCCGACACGGGGGTCACGTCCACGGGCGGGCGCAGCCGCTGGGTCTCCTGGGTGGCGGCGTTCTCTTCGGGTGCCGCGCCCTTCGCCTGCTTCTTGGCCGGCGCGTCCCCGCCCTTGGAGGTGGGAGGGGTGGGCCTGTCCAGATTGGGAACGGTGGAACCGCCTGGAGTCCCCGCCACGAGCCTGCCGGGCGTGCTGGGTGGCAGGGGAAGCCCTCCCGGCGCGGTGTCGCCCTCGTCGACCTCAGCGGCCGCGGGGGCACTCTCCGGGCGCTCGCCCTTGGCCTGCGGCACTTCCTCGGCGGCAGCGGTCTTGGCGGTGGCCGTCTTCGCGGCGGCGCTCGCCTCGGGACGCCCGGCCGCCTGAGCGGGCTCAGGCCGCTTGGGAGCGGAGCTCGCCTCCGGCTTGCCGCCAGGCTGAACCGGCTTTCCACCCGTCCTGGCGTCCGCAGCCTTGGCGTCCTCGGGCTTCTCACCACTCTTGGCGCCATCGGGCCGGGCACCGGCAGTGGTGGCGGGCTTGGTGCCTTCGGGCCGGGCGCCGGGCTTGGCACCCTCGGGATGAGCACCGGGCTTGCCGCCGTCGGTCTTGGTGGCGGGCTTGCCGCCGTCGGTCTTGGTGGCTTCGGTCTTGGCGCCCTCATCCGCCGGCGTGGCAGGGGGCTTGCCCGACACGCCCGCTGGGGGGCGCGGGTCGGTCTTGGACGCCGCCTCGGCGCCGTGCGCGGCCTGAGGGCCTGCGGACGCAGCGGGAGGGGCGGAGACAGGGGGACGCCCTGCGGGGGGTGTGTCCCTGGGGGACGGGGCGGCGTAGGGGGCGCGGCCCGCGGGCTGAGCCTGCCGCGGCTCGGCGGCAGAAGGAACCTGCCGCCCTCCGAGCGCGGCGTCGGGCAGGCACGTCGTGCAGGGCGTGAAGCCCTCCTCGCGCGCCTCCTCGAAGGTGAGCTCCTCGTGGTCCCTGCCACTCAGCTGGCGGCAACCCGCCACGTGGTAGCGCTTGCGCCCCGGAATCACCAGGACGAGCGCTTCAGGCGAGATCCCCCTCGGCATGCCCGCCACGGCGGGCGCGGGTCGAGGCGGCGCTCCGTGGACGACCCCCTGCTGCGGCCGCATCCCCGAGGGGACGGGCTGGGCAGGGGCCAGCGGTCTGGGCTGCTGCTGCGGCATCGTCGGCGCCGTGGCCGCCCCCGCGGGCGTGACCGCCGTGGGGGTGACCGTCGGAGCGTTCGCCTGCGGAGTCCGCGCCCCGGCACCACCGCCGCCGGGGAAGAGCTCATGACGCCGCAGGAACGCCCCGATCACGAGGAAGAGCGCGGACAGCACGCTGACCACGATCGACCACATGATCAAGAACGGTTCAGCCATGACGAAGCCCGCGATCAGCAACACAACCGCCGCGAGCACCAGACCGGCGCTGATGAGGATCACAGGGGGGCTCTTTCGAGTGACGGATCAGAAACCAACCTGACCCGTTACCTTACAGAAGTTAGCGACGATCGTTGTGCGGGCCGTCGGCACCCTGGAAGGCACCCTGGTGCTGCGACTGGTCGCCACCGAACGGGTTGGCAGGACCGGGCAGGGGCTGCTGTCCCGTCTGCGGGACCGCGTGGGTCATGGCGGGGGCGCCACCCATCGGACCGCTGGGGATGACGGGGAAGCCACCGCTGCCGCCCTCCGCGGAGACGTTCAGCTCGGCGAGCTGGTTCTCCAGGTAGAGCTTGAGCCTGCTGCGGTACTCGCGCTCGAAGCTGCGCAGCTCCTCGACCTTGCGCTCGAGCTCGTCACGGGTCTGGACGAGGGAGCCCATCGCCTGACGGTGACGCTCCTGCGCGTCGCGCTCCAGCGTCTCGGCCCTGGCGCGCGCGTCGCCGATGACCTGCTCGGCCTGGCGGCGAGCCTTGGTGAGGATGTCGTCGGCCTCGCGGCGGGCACGGGTGACGGTCTCGTCGGCCTCGCGACGGGCGTCGGCGATCGCCTGGTCGGCGGTCTGCTGCGCCAGGGCGAGCACGCGAGCCGCGGTGTCCATGTTGTCCTCGGCCGGAGGCATGCTCATGGCGACGGGGACCGGCTGCGGCGGCGGGGGTGCCTGCATCGGCTCGGGCTGCGGCGGCGCCATCATCTCCGGCTTGGGCTGCTCCTGAACGGGCGCGGAGGCCATCGGCATGCTCATGCCGCCGGGCACCTTGCCACGCAGGCACTCGGCCAGCTTGGCGCGGAGCTCCTCGTTCTCTTGGATCAGGCGGTCAAGCTCAGCCTCGACCTCGTCGAGGAAGGCATCCACCTCTTCCTCGTCGTAGCCCGGTCGCAACCGGGTGGTACTGAATTGCTTGTTCCGCACATCAGCGGGCGTCAGCGGCATCTTTTTGGTCTCCTTGGCGCGCTTGGAGTCTGTCCGGAGGGACGGTACCCGATCACTACAGCGCGGACACGAGTTGGATCATGACCAAGACCACAATGAAGAGCACTGTGAAGCTTAGGTCAAAGGCCACCGTACCCAACCTGAGGGGAGGAATGAAACGGCGGAGAAACTTGAGAGGTGGGTCGGTTGCGGTGTATGTGGCCTCTGCTAGCACGAGAACGAATCCCGAAGGCCGCCATTGCCGGGCGAACGCCTGCACCGTCTCAAAGATCATTCTGCCGATGAGCAACACCAGATAGAGAGACAGGACAACGACCAAGATCTCGCCTACGATCCCCACGGTCCGGCCGCGCCTCCACTTCTAGGTGCCCCTCCCGGTCTCGGCGAGACCTGGGTCGGGTCGATAGACATACAGAGACTCTAACTCTGGTTGAAGAATCCGCGTTCCGCGATTCGGGCCTTGTCCTCGGCGGTCACCTCGACATTGGCTGGGGACAACAGGAACACCTTGTTGGTAACACGTTCGATGCTGCCGTGTAGGCCAAAGACCAGACCTGCCGCGAAATCGACAAGCCGCTTGGCGTCGCTGTCAACCATCTCAGTCAGGTTCATGATGACGGGAGTGCCGTCGCGGAAGTGCTCGCCTATCGTCCGCGCCTCGTTGTAGGTGCGAGGGTGGAGCGTCGTTATCCGCGCCAGGTCGGTCGTGCGGCGCTCCAGCACGGTCGTGGCCGGCCTGGGCGCGGGCACACTCGGGTCGGTGTCGTCGTCACGGTCGTGTGCCGCCGCGGGACGCTCCTGCTCCGCCCGACGAGACTCCTCCTCGTACTCGTAGTCGTCGTCGGTGTAGGCCTCGTACCTCTCGTAGCGGTCGTCCTCCACGAGACCGAGGTAGACCGCCATCTTGCGCATCGCGCCGGCCATCGCTACGTCGTCCTCCTGCTCATGGTCGCACTCGCTCGGGCCTTCCGCCTGGCTGCGCGTCGGCGGGAAGTCCGAGGCGGTAGCCGTACCCCCTTGGAGCTCACCGCTGATCGACCTCTACTTCTTTCGCGGACCTCACGGTCCGCTGGAGGGGACATTACCTGACGAAGGGCTTGCGACGACCGAGCAACGCCGTACCGACGCGCACGTGTGTCGCGCCGTGCGCGATGGCTTGGGCCAGATCGCCGCTCATCCCCGCCGAGATTATGGTCGCACCAGGATGCCCGGCCTGTACGGCCAGCGCCAGATCCCGCAGCCTGGCGAACGCCTTGCCCGGTTCCTCCCCCAGGGGGGCGACGGCCATGACCCCACCGAGCCGCACGCCCTCGGTCGCGGCGATCTCGTCGGCCAGCTCAGGCACGTCGGCGGCCCTGGCCCCGCCCCTTTCGGGATCGTCGTCCAGCGCGACCTGCACCAGACAGGTGACCTCCCTGCCCGCCCTGACGGCCTCGCGCCCGATCGCGGCGACCAGCCTCGACCGGTCGACGGAGTGGACCACGTCGGCGTACCCGGCGACCGAGCGCGCCTTGTTGGTCTGCAACTGGCCGACGAAGTGCCAGATCAACGGCAGGTCCGCGCATTCGCGGGCCTTGACCGACGCCTCCTGGTCGCGGTTCTCGCCGACCTCCCGCACGCCGAGCTCGGCCAGGATCCTGACGTCGGCGGCGGGATAGGTCTTGGTGACCGCCACAAGTGTGACCTCGTGACGGGCGCGCCCCGCGGCCGCGCAGGCCTCGGCGATACGGGCCTCGACCTCCGCCAGACCGGCCGCTATCTGCGTTTTGCGTGTTACGTCCACAAGGCATCCATCGTGCACCGTTCCCGCCACTCCCGCGAACCAGAGTCAAGGGCGGCGAGCCGTCACAGGGGTCCGAACGCACCGAACCCCCACCGCGACGACCCATGAGTCTCGCAGCGGGGGCGTGATCCCCTCCCCCGGCCCGGCCGGGTGAGGAATCTCACTTCAGGAAGTCGGGCACGTCCAGCTCTTCCTCCTGCTCCTCGAAGACCACACGCGGCCGCCTGGGAGGCTCCGACATGCGGGAGGAGATGGGGGTCGGCGGGTTGGCCACCTCGGGCGCTGGGCGCGGGATCGACACCGGCGGGGGCGGCTCCTCCGCAGGGGCCGGAGGCGGGGTCTCCACCGCGCGCACCGGCTCGGGACGCGGCTCCGGCCTCGGCTCCGGCCGGGGCTCGACGCGCGGCTCGGGGCGCGGTTCCGGACGAAGCTCGGGACGCTGCGGCTCGGGCCTCACCTCGGGGCGGGGCTCGACGCGCGGCGGCTCGGCCTTCACGCTCGGGGCCGGCGCGGGGGCCGGCCGTACGGGAGCCGAGGGCGCCGCGCCCGCGGCGGGCCTGGACTGCTGGCGCGGCTGCTGCAGCACCGGCTTCTCGGCGGGGACGATCTCGTCGAAGCCCGCGGCGATGACGGTGACCCGCACCTCGTCGCCGAGCGCGTCGTCGATGACCGTTCCGAAGATGATGTTCGCGTCGGGCGCCGCGGCGCTCGAGACGAGCTGGGCCGCCTCGTTGATCTCGAACAGGCCCAGGTCGGACCCGCCCGCGATCGACAAGAGCACGCCGTGGGCGCCGTCGATCGAGGCCTCCAGCAGCGGGCTGGAGACGGCCATCTCGGCGGCCGCGACCGACCGGTCGTCGCCCCGCGCGTGGCCGATGCCCATCAGCGCCGAGCCCGCACCCGACATGACCGACTTCACGTCGGCGAAGTCGAGGTTGATCAGGCCGGGGGTGGTGATCAGGTCGGTGATGCCCTGGACACCCGACAGCAGCACCTGGTCGGCCGCCTTGAAGGCGTCGAGCACGCTGACCTGCCGGTCGGAGATCGACAGCAACCTGTCGTTGGGGATCACGATGAGGGTGTCGACCTCGTCGCGAAGGGTCTCGATGCCCGCCTCGGCCTGCATGGCGCGGCGGCGGCCCTCGAAGCTGAAGGGCCTGGTGACCACACCTATGGTCAGCGCGCCGAGAGATCGGGCGATGTTGGCCACGACAGGGGCGCCGCCCGTGCCCGTTCCGCCACCCTCGCCCGCGGTGACGAAGACCATGTCGGCCCCCTTGAGGACCTCCTCGATCTCCTCACGGTGATCCTCGGCCGCCTTGCGGCCCACATCGGGATTGGCGCCGGCCCCGAGGCCGCGCGTGAGCTCCCTGCCCACGTCGAGTTTGACGTCGGCGTCACTCATCAGCAGCGCCTGGGCGTCGGTGTTTATCGCGATGAACTCGACGCCCTTGAGTCCCTCCTCGATCATCCGGTTGACGGCGTTCACTCCGCCGCCGCCAATGCCGACGACCTTGATGACCGCGAGGTAGTTCTGCGGTGCTGCCACGACGAGGGGCCTTTCCGCTCGTTGACTTGCCATTTCAATGCTGTTCGAAAAACTCTCAACCTCAAGTTGAGATTCAGATTTATGTCAACCTGAGGATTGATACGGACAGTAGGAGTCGCCTACCGGGCGGGTCAACTAACCGCGCCGCAAGCCCGTCCGGCGTGTCGCGCGCTGTCCCATTCGCGACCACCTTCTCATTTCATCGACACGATGTCGGGCGAGCTGACGTCGTAGACCGTCGCCGTGCGCGGGAGCAGCGCCTGGAGCACGCGGATCTTGTCCGCGCCCCTGTCGGTTCCCCCCCAGACGACCGTGCGGCCGTTGGTGAGCCTGAAGGAGATGCCCTCGGGCGAAGTGGCCCGCACCTCGTCGATGCGCGCCAGCAGGCTGTCGGGCAACTCCCCGATGACCTTGATGGCCGCCACGGTGGCGGGGTCGGCGGGGCCTGGCCTGTCGACCCGCAGGACGGGCAGCTGAGGCGGCGCGACGTCGCGCACCTCCGTCACGAAGCCCTTGCGGTCGATCAGCGCCGCCCTGCCCCCGTACGGCACGACGGCGACGGGCTTGCGCTCGACCACCTCGATCTTGAGCGTGCTCGGCCACGCCCGCTCGACCTTCGCCGAGGCGAGCTGCCTGATCTCGAGCACCCTGCTCTGGACCTCGCCGAGGTCGACGGTGGCCAACGGGTGCAGGTCGGCGACCGCGGCCCGCTTCTTGATCTGGTCGGCGGGAACTGTGAAATTTCCCACGATCTCCACCGACCGCACACCGAGGACAGGCGAGAAGAACACCAGCCACACCGTGGTGCTCACCACGCACACGGTGAGCAGCGCCACGAACGCCTGCCGCGCCTTCACCTCGAGGACAGCTCCGCCACGATCTTCGGCCCCAGCTCGGTCACGTCGCCCGCGCCCATGGTGAGCACCACGTCGCCGGGTTTGGCCAGCCTGGCCACCAGAGCGGGCACGGCCGCCTTGTCGGGGGCGTAGGCCACACTGGTCTCGGGCAGCGGCACCCGCGAGGCCACCATGGCCCCTGAGACGCCCGGCTCGGGGTCTTCGCGCGCGCCGTAGACGTCGAGCACCACGGCCTCGTCGGCGAGCCCGAGCGCCGCGCCGAACTCGTCGGCGAAGAACCTGGTACGCGAGTAGAGGTGGGGCTGGAAGACCGCGATCACCCTGCCGTCGCCCGAGTAGGAGGCGACCACGTCGCGCGCGGCGCGCAGGTCGGCGGCCAGCTCGGTCGGGTGGTGGGCGTAGCTGTCGAAGACGGCCACACCGCCCGCCTCGCCCTTGGCCTCGAAGCGCCGCTTGGCCCCCGTGAAGGCCGACAGGCCCTCTCTGATCTCCTCGAACGGCAGGCCGAGCTCATCGGCCACGGCGATGACCGAGGTGGCGTTGAGCGCGTTGTGAGCGCCGGGAACCGACAGCCTGACCTCGCCCCTGCCGACGACCTCGAAGACGACGCCGAAGCCGTCGGGCCGCACGCCGGCGATCTGGTAGTCGGCGCCCTCGGCCTCGCCGTAGGTGACCACCTTCAGCCCGAGCCCGCGCGCGGGCTCGGCCAGCGCGGCGGCGCCCGGATCGTCGGCGCACAGCACCAGCGTGCGGCGCACGCGCTCGACGAAGCGGGCGAAGCTGTCGTAGACGGCCCTGGGGTCGCCGTAGTTGTCGAGGTGGTCGGCCTCGACGTTGGTGACGACCGCGATGTCGGGGGCGAGCATGAGGAAGGAGCCGTCGCTCTCGTCGGCCTCCGCCACGAACACCTTGCCGGAGCCCTCGTCGGCGCCCAGGCCCGTGGTGACGAGCTGGCCGCCCACGCAGTAGGACGGGTCGGTGCCGCACTTCTGCAGCGCCACCGTGAGCATCGAGGTGGTCGTGGTCTTGCCGTGGGTGCCCGCGATGGCCACGCCGACGCGCCCCGCCATCACGGAGGCGAGCGCCGCGGCCCTCGGGATGATCCGCAGCCCCTGCTTGATCGCCTCGCCCAGCTCGGGGTTGGAGTCGCGGATGGCGGTCGAGACGACCACGGTGTCGATGTTCTTGATGTGGGAGGCGGCGTGGCCGATGTGGACGCTCGCGCCCAGCTCGCGCAGCTCCGTCACCATGTCGGAACTGCGGGCGTCGCTGCCGGAGACGGTGACGCCGCGTTTGAGCAGGATGCGGGCGATGCCCGACATGCCGGCGCCGCCGATGCCGATGAAGTGGACCCTGCCGAGGTCCTCGGCGGCCACGGGATCGACCAGCCGTACCAGACTCATGAGCGGCCTCCCGCGATCTCGAGCACCTTGCGGGCGAGGGCGACGTCGGCGTCACGGCGCCCCATCGAGGCGGCGGCCTCCGACATGGTGGCGACCCGCTCGGGGTCGCGGAGGATGGGCAGCACGTTCTGGATGATCCAATCAGGTGATAGGTCGGAGTCGTCGATCATGAGGCCGCCGCCGCTCTGCGCGATCGGGGTGGCGTTGAGCCGCTGCTCCCCGTTGCCGTGCGGCAGCGGCACGTAGGCGGCCGGCAGGCCGACGGCGGTCAGTTCGGCGCAGGTCAGCGCCCCGCTCCTGCACAGCGCGAAGTCGGCGGCCGCGTAGGCGAGGTCCATGCGGTCGACGTAGGGCAGCACGACGTACTGCGGGTCGCCTGGAGGGGGCTCCTGCTCCAGGGTGTTCTTCGGGCCGAGCACATGGAGCACCTGCACGCCCGCCCTGCGCAGGGTGGGCCCCGCGGCCAGCGCCGCCTGGTTGAGCGAGCGGGCGCCCTGCGAGCCGCCGAAGACCAGCAGCGTCGGCAGGTCGGTGCGCAGCCCGAACCACGAGCGGGCCTTGTCGCCCGTCGAGAGCCTGTCGAGCTCGACGATCTGCCTGCGCAGCGGGATGCCGATGTACTCGGCCTTGGCCATGGCGCTCTGCGGGTGCCCCGTGTAGACGTGGTCGGTCAGCCGCGCGCCCAGCCTGTTGGCCAGGCCTGGGCGGGCGTTGGCCTCGTGGACGACGATGGGAAGCCCCCGCCGCCTGGCCGCCAGGTAGGCGGGAGTGGCGACGTAGCCGCCGAAGCCCACCAGGATGTCGGCCTGGGTCCTGTCCATGACGGTGGCGGCGGCGTTGATCGCGCCTGCCAGCCGTCCAGGGACGGTCAGCAACTGCGGCGTCAGCGCCCTCGGGAGCGGTACGGCGGGCACCAGCTGCAGGTCGTAGCCCCTGGCGGGCACCAGCGTGGTCTCCAGGCCCCGCTCGGTGCCGAGGCAGGTGACGCCGACTCCGGGCACGAGCCTGCGCAGCGCGTCACCCAGGGCAAGAGCCGGCTCGATGTGACCGGCCGTCCCCCCACCGGCGAGGACCACCCTCATGTCGGTTACTCCCTACTAATGAGAAACGTGCCGCCTTAACGTTCCGCCTCTGGCCCGACTCGTCCAGTAGGCACGTTCCTTGTTAGTCGTCTCGGTCGGCCCCGTTGCGCACCCCCCAGGCCCAGCCAGCTTAGAGCCCTCGCGGCCGGTCCGGGGCCACGCGCGGCCAGAGCCTCCCTTGCGCCTGGTTCGCGTTTGGCGAATGACAACAACATGCCAAGCGCGGCGAGCGTCGGCAACAGGGCCGAGCCTCCGTAGGAGACCAGCGGGAGCGGGATGCCGGTGATGGGCAGCACGCCGATCACCGCGCCGATGTTGACGATGGCCTGCCCGGCGATCCACGCGACCACGGCCGCGGACGCCAGCCTGATGAAGGGATCGTTGACTCGCATCGCCACCCGCAGGCCCGCGTAGCCGAGCAGGCCGAACAGCGCGATGACCGACAGCGTGCCCATCAGCCCCAGTTCCTCGCCGAGGATGGAGAAGATGAAGTCGCTCTCCGCGTGAGGGATCCAGCTCCACTTGCCCCTGCTGCTGCCGAGCCCGAGGCCGAACCAGCCGCCCGACCCCATCGCGATCTGCCCCTGCACGGCCTGGTAGCCCGCGCCCTGCGCGTGGCCCCACGGGTCGAGCCAGCCGGTGATGCGGTCGGACCTGTAGCCCTCTGTCGTGATCATGAAGATCGTGGCGACCGTCATCATCCCGATGATGCCGCCGAACAGCTTCAGCGGCGCGCCAACCACCCACAGCAGCGCCAGGAAGATCAGCATCAGCACGAGCGTGGTGCCGAGGTCGCGGCCCAGCATGACCATGACCGCCAGGATCGCGGTGCCCGGCAACAGGGGGATCAGCAGGTGCCGCCACTCGATGCGGCCGCCGCGCGCCTTGCGGGCCAGCAGGTCGGCGCCCCACAGCGCGAGCCCCAGCTTGGCGGGCTCTGACGGCTGCAGGTAGATCGGGCCGATGTCGATCCAGCGCTGCGCGCCCAGCTGCGACTCGCCCGCGAAGATCACGATGCCGAGGCCGATGATCGACAGTGCCACGAGCGGATAGCCGGCCCACCTGAAGAACCTGTGCGGCAGCCGCGAGCAGACCCACATCACCGGCACGCCCAGCGCCGCCGACATCGACTGCTTGACGAACCAGTAGAACGGGTCGCCCGTCTTCTGCAGCGCCTCGATGCTGGAGGCCGACAGCACCATCATCAGCCCGAGCGCCAGCAGCAGCGCGCTGCACCCGATGATCAGGTAGTAGGTCGTCAGCGGCTTGTCCAGCAACTCCTTCAGCGCGGCGGCCTGCTCCTTCGTCCAGCCGGTCGGGCGCTCGACAGGACTGTCCGCCGTGGCGCTCACGAACGCCCCTCCAGCTTCCCTACGGCGCGCGCGAAGGCCTCCCCCCGAGCCGGGTAGTTGACGAACATGTCGAGAGAGGCGGCGGCCGGGGCCAGCAGCACGGTGTCTCCGGGGGCGGCGAGCCTGGCGGCTTCGGTGACGACACGGTCCATCACCCCAGTGTCGCGATCGGCGAGATCGACCACTGGGACATTCGGCGCGTGTCGCGCGAGCGCTTCGGCGATCGCGGCCCGGTCGACGCCGATGAGGATCGCCGCGCGCAGCCTGGGCGCGGCCTGCCTGACCAGGTCGTCGACGTCGGCGCCCTTGAGCCGGCCGCCGGCCACCCACACGATCGAGGGATAGGCGGCCAGCGAGGCGGCGGCCGCGTGGGGGTTGGTGGCCTTGGAGTCGTCGATGTAGTCGACCCCGGCCACCCTGCCGACGTGGGTCATGCGGTGCGGGTCCGGCACGAAGTCGCGCAGGCCCTGCCGTACGGCCTCGGGCGGGACGCCGACGGTGCGGGCCAGGGCGGCGGCGGCCAGGGCGTTGGCGACGTTGTGCGGCGCGAAGGGGCGCACGTCGTCGAGCGTGGCCAGCTCCTCGGCCTGCCGTACGGGATCGGCGACGAAGGCGCGGTCGACCAGCAGGTCCTCCACCACGCCCAGCTGGCCGGGCCGCGGCACCTGGAGGGTGAAGCCGACCGCTCCCGCGTACGGCTCGGCGAGCGCGGAGGCGATGGGGTCGTCGGCGTTGTGGACGACCGTGCCCGCCCGCTCGAAGATGCGGGCCTTGGCCCTGGCGTACTCGTCGAGCGAGCCGTGCCAGTCGAGATGGTCGGGCGCGATGTTGAGGATCGCGGCGGCGTGCGGCGCCAGGCCGCTGGACCAGTGCAGCTGGAAGCTGGACAGCTCGACGGCCAGCACGTCGTACGGCTCGCCGACCGCCTCCACCACCGGCACCCCGACGTTGCCCACCGCCAGCGCCTTGCGCCCGGCGGCCAGCAGCATCGAGGTCAGCATGCGCACCACGGTCGTCTTGCCGTTGGTGCCGGTGAGCGCCAGCCACGGCGCGGCCTGCGCGGGCCGCAGCCGCCACGCCAGCTCCACCTCGCCGACCACCTCGACGCCCGCCTCGAGCGCGGCGGCGATCAGCGGGTGGTGCGGCGCCCATCCGGTCGTGACCAGCTCGGTGGCCTCCGCGGGCAGCTCCATGGAGCCGAAGCGCACCTCGACGCCGAGCCTGGCCAGCTCATCGGCCACGACGCGCTGCCGCTCGCCCTCGACGGCCTCCAGCACCACCACGCGCTCGCCGCGTTCGGCGAGCACCCGCGCCGCGGCGGTGCCCGACACTCCGAGTCCAGCTACGACGATCATTACTTGGGCATCCACTCCACGTAGAACAGTCCGAGTCCCACGGCCGCGCACAGCCCGGCGATCAGCCAGAACCGGATCACGATGGTGGTCTCCGCCCAGCCTTTCAGCTCGAAGTGGTGCTGGAGCGGAGCCATGCGGAAGACCCGTCTACCCGTTATCTTGAAGAAGCCGACCTGGATGATCACCGACAGCGTGATGATGACGCACATCCCGGCCAGGATGACCAGCAGCCACTGGGTGCGGGTGGTGATGGCCAGGCCGGCCAGCACGCCGCCCAGCGCGAGCGAGCCGGTGTCGCCCATGAAGATGCGGGCGGGCGGGGCGTTCCACCACAGGAAGCCGATGAGCCCGCCGAGCACGGCCGCGGCGACGACCGCGAGGTCGAGGGGGTCGCGCACCCAGTAGCAGTTGGGCCCCAGGTTGTCGATGCAGTTGTTGCGCAACTGCCAGTTGCCGATCAGCACGTAGGCGCCCAGCACGGTGGCGGTGGCCCCGGAGGCCAGGCCGTCGAGACCGTCGGTCAGGTTCACCGCGTTGGAGAACCCGACGATCATGATGAGGACCCACGCGGTGAACAGGGCGATGCCGATCGAGGGACCGAAGTCACGCAGGAAGGACATCTTGGTCTGTGCCGGCGTGATGCCGTAGACGTTGGGAAAACGCACGACCAGGACCGCGAAGACGGCTCCGACGACGAGCTGGCCGAGCGCCTTGGCGCCGCTGCGCAGGCCCAGGCTGCGCTGCTTGTAGATCTTGATGAAGTCGTCGAGGAAGCCCACCGCCCCCAGGCCCGTCATCAGGAACAGCACCAGCAGGCCCGAGATGGTCGGCGGTTCGAGCATGGCCAGGTGGGAGGCGGCGTAGGCCATCAGCGCGGCCAGCACGAAGACGGTGCCGCCCATGGTGGGCGTGCCCTTCTTGCTGAGGTGCGCCTCGGGGCCGTCCTGGCGGACCTCCTGGCCGTAGCCTCGCCTGGAGAAGAGTCTGATCGCCAGCGGGGTGCCGAGCATCGAAAGGATCAGGCCGACCGCACCGGCGATGATGATGTTGGTCACTTGGTGACCCTCCCGAGGACCAGCTCCGCCGCGCGCTGGAGATCCATCGCGCGCGGCCCCTTCACCAGCACGGCGTCGCCTGGTCGCAACCAGTCGGCCAGCAGCTCCCCTGCGGCCTCGGCGTCGGCCACGTGGACGATCTGCGGCCCGGGGCTCGAGCCCTGCCCCGCCGGCTCCCCCGCCGTGGCGAACGCGCCACGCAGGACGGGCCCGGCGTCGGGCCCTGCCACGATCAGCCCGGTCAGTCCCGCGCCGCCCGCCAGGCGGCCGACGCCCTCGTTCAGCGCCTCGCTCTGCTCGCCCAACTCGCGCAGGGAGGCGATGACGGCGAAGCGGCGCCGGTCCTTGCCCAGCACGGCGAAGGCGTCGAAGGCGGCGCGCATCGAGTCGGGGTTGGCGTTGTAGGCGTCGTTGATCACGGTGACGCCGTCGGCGCGGTCGGTGACCTCCATGCGCCACCTGCTGCGCGGCTCGGCCTGCGACAGCTCGTCCGCGATGGTCGCCAGCGGCAGGCCGAGCTCGTAGGCGGCGGCCGCGGCGGCCAGCGCGTTCTCCACGGCGTGCGCGCCGTACAGCCTGAGCTCCACGTGGGCGCCGCCCGAGGGGGTGCGCAGCGTGAACGACGCGCGCCCCCGCTCGTCGACGGTGACGTTCTCGGCGCGGACCGCGGCGTCCTCAGCACGGCCGAAGAGGGTGACGCGGGCCCTGGTGCGGGAGGCCATCTGACGCACCAGCGGGTCGTCGGCGTTGAGCACCGCCACCCCGTCGGAGGGCAGCGCCTCGACCAGCTCGCCCTTGGCTGCGGCGATGGCCTCCTTGCCGCCGAAGACGCCCAGGTGCGCGGTGCCGACGTTGAGCACCACGCCGATGCGCGGCGGGGCGATGCGGGCCAGGTCGGCGATGTGGCCCGCGTGCCTGGCGCCCATCTCCAAGACCAGGAAGCGGGTGTCGTGCTCGGCCCTCAGCACGGTCAGCGGATGGCCGATCTCGTTGTTGAAGTTGCCCGCGGGGGCGATCGAGGGACCGATGCGGGCGGTCAGCCTGGCCAGCAGGTCCTTGGTGGTGGTCTTGCCCGCCGACCCCGTCAGGCCGATGACCGTGGCGGAGGGCAGCGACTCGGCCACGACGCCCGCCAGGTCGGCCAGCGCCCGCACCGGGTCGGTCACGACGACGGAGGGCACCTCCAGCGGCCTGGTCGCCAGCACCGCCACAGCGCCCGCCTTGATCGCCTGGGCGGCGAAGTCGTGGCCGTCCACGCGAGCGCCCTTGATCGCCACGAACAGGGATCCCGGCTCGACGGCCCGCGAGTCGATCACGACGGGGCCGCGCACCACCGCGCGCGGGTCTGCCATGCCTGACAGGGCGCCAGAGGTGATCTCGGCGATCCTGGCCAGCGGCATCGGGATCATAGGTTCTTCCTGCTTTCCTTACGTCGTGCGTCGATCGCCTCCGCGACCACGGCCCTGTCGTCGAAGGGGATCACCTCACCTGAGATGTACTGGCCCTGCTCGTGGCCCTTGCCCGCCACGACGACCACGTCGCCGCGCTCGGCCGCGCCGACCGCCATGCTGATCGCGGCGGCCCTGTCGGGCTCGACGATCACGTGGGCGCGCCGCTCAGGCGGCACCTGGAGCGCACCGTCCATCATCGCCGCCAGAATGGCCAGCGGGTCTTCCGAGCGCGGATTGTCGCTGGTGAAAATCGCCACATCGGCCAGCCTCGCGGCGGCCTCGCCCATCAGGGGGCGCTTGCCCTTGTCACGGTCGCCGCCGCAGCCGAGCACGACGGTGAGCCTGCCGGAGGCCACCGACCGCAGGGAGGTGAGGACGGACTCGACCGCGCCCGGTTTGTGCGCGTAGTCGACGACGGCCTGGAACTCCTCCTCGGCGGAGGTGACGCGCTGCATCCTGCCGGGCACGCCCGTCATGGTGCCGACGCCGTGGACGGCCGTGCGCAGCGGCACGCCTGCCTCGACCAGCGTCACGATCGCGCCGAGCGCGTTGGCGACGTTGAAGGGGCCGGGCGGCGAGATCGCGACGTCGTCCTCCACTCCGCCGGGCCCGACGACCCTGAAGGCGCTACCGTCGGCGCCGAGCCTGACGTCGAGGGCCCGCCAGTCGGCCTCGGGGTCGCCCGTGGCCGAGAACGTGGTCATCGGGATCTTGGCCAGCTGGAGCAGCTCGCGGCCGTAGCGGTCGTCGAGGTTGGTCACGCCCGTCCTGCTGAACTCCGGCTGGAACAGCTTCACCTTGGTGGCGAAGTAGTCGTCGAAGTCCTTGTGGAAGTCGAGGTGGTCCTGCGAGAGGTTGGTGAAGAGCGCGACGTCGTAGTAGACGCCGTCGACCCTGCCGAGCGCCAGCGCGTGGCTGGAGACCTCCATGGCCGCCGCCGTGACGCCGCGCTCGCGCATGAGGGCGAACAGGCCGTGCAGGTCGGAGGCCTCGGGGGTGGTCAGCTTGGGCTCGATGACCAGGTCGCCGGCGTGGATCTCGACGCCGCCCACCAGGCCCGTGGTGTGGCCGGCCGCGCGCAGCCCCGCCTCCAGCAGGAACGTGGTGGTCGACTTGCCGCTGGTGCCCGTCACGCCGAGGACGGCGATGTCGTGGCAGGGCTGGCCGTACACCCAGGAGGAGATCTGCCCGAGCAGGGCGCGCGGCTCGGAGACGATCAGCACGGGAAGGCCCGTGGCGACCGCGGCCTCGCGGCCCGCGGGATCGGTCAGGACGGCCACCGCGCCCCGCGCCATCGCCTGGGCGGAGTAGTCGGCGCCGTGGGCGGCGCTGCCGGGCAGGGCGACGTAGAGGTCTCCCTGCACGACCTGGCGGGAGTCGATGGTGACGCCGGTCACCGCGGCCAGCGGTGAGCGGGCGCTGCCTGACGGGGCGTCAAGCATGGTCGCCAGCCCGCTCAGCGGTCGGGGCGGGCTGGATTGAGGACGCATAGACGACGGGGGACGCACGGCGGCAGCGTACCCTCCCTGTTCACTGTCCGGCGCCGATCCGCGCGGGCGACGCGGACGGGGCTGTGGGCGGAATCTTCCTGCTCTTGATGGCGAACGTCATCACGTCCTTGAACACCGGGGCCGCGATGTGCCCGCCGTAGATGTCCTTGGCCGGCTTCTGCACCACCGCGAGGACCACGAGCTCGGGCTTGTCCGCGGGGGCGAAACCAACGAAGGAAGCGGTGTAGCCGTTGTAACGGCCCAGCTGCTGATCGTAGCGGTTCGCGGTACCTGTCTTGCCGGCCACCCGGTAGCCGGGTATGGCAGCCAGCGTACCCGTGCCCTCGGCGCTGACGGCCCCCTCCAGCATCGAGGCGATCTCCTGAGCGGTCTGCTCGCTCACCACCCTGGTCCGCTTGCCGGGCTTGGCGGGGACGAACCTGCCGTGCGCGTCGGTCTCGCCCGCGAGGATCTGAGGCTGGACCCTGACCCCGCCGTTGGCGATGGTCTGGTAGACGCTGGCGGTCTGCAGGGCGGTCACCGACACGCCCTGGCCGTAGGCGACCGTGCAGCGCTGGGTGCCCGACCAGCTCTTGTAGTCGGGAAGCAGTCCCGCCTCCTCGCCCGGCAGGCCGAGACCCGGCCTGGCGCCGAAGCCGAAGCCCTTGAGCATGGTGAACAGCCGCTCGTCGCCGACCCTGCGGGCGGCCTGGATGGTACCGACGTTGCTGGAGGTCTCCACGACCTTCTTGAACGTCATCGTCTCGGTCTTGTGCGGGTGGGAGTCCTTCAGGATCTGGTCGGCGCACCTGATGTGGTCGGCCACCTTGAAGGTCGTGTCGGGCCGTACGGCTCCCGCCTCGATCGCGGCCGCCGCGGTGATGACCTTGTTGGTGCTGCCCGGCTCGAAGACCTCGGACACGGCGCGGTTGACGTAGGAGGTGTCCGGCGCCTTCTGCCAGTTTCTCAGGTCGAGTTCGGGCGCGTTGGCCATGGCGATGATCTGGGCGGTCTTGACGTCCATCACGATCACGGTGCCGCTGAGCGCGCCGCTGGAGGCCACCTGCTCGGCGATGGCCTTCTGGGCGGCCCACTGGATGTCCCGGTCGATGGTCAGCCGCACGTCGCGGCCCGCGATGGGCGCCTGGCGCTGGCTGCGGGTCATCGGGATGCGCTGACCGTCACGGCCCTGCTCCACGCTCTGCTTGCCGTCCTGGCCCGCCAGGCGGGAGTTGCGCATCTGCTCGACGCCCTCGAGCCCGGTGCCGTCGTTGCCGACGAACCCGATGAGCGTGCCGGCGAGGTCGCCCGCCGGGTAGGTCCTGCGGTAGGTCTTCTTCGTCGTGACGGTCGGCAGCTCATGGTCGAGCACCCTGTCGGCGACGACGGGGTCGACGTCACGGGCGACGAGCTCGTAACGGGAGGTCACCTTGGCCAGTTTCGCCGCGATGTCGGCCTCGGGCCTGCCCAGCTCGCCGGCCAGGGTCGCGGCCACCTTGGCGCGCTGGTCGGCGGGGATCTTGCTCGGGTCGACCGCGATCTCGCGCGCCTCGAGGGTGACGGCCAGCTCGTGGCCGCCGGCGTCGGTGATGGAGCCGCGCTTGGCCGGGATGACCTCGCTGATCACCCGCTGGTCCGCCGCCTTGGCCTCGTAGATCTTGGAGTCGAGGCCCTGCAGCTGGATGAGCCGACCGGCGAAGATCGACAGGATGAAGGTCATGCCGATCAGGCCGATGTTGATGCGCCTGCGGGGGTTGCCGAGGCGCAGGACCAGCGGAGGGCGCGGCGGCCTCGGGGGCGGCGGCCTGCGGGGCTGCCTGGGCGGCCCCTGCGTCCTGCCCGGTGACTGGCCCTGTGGCGGGCGCGCTTCGCGGCGCTGCCCTCCCCTGGGAGCGGGCACGGTGGCGTCGGCACGGCCGCGCCTGCTCTCCTGGGCCTCGGCCCCCGTCAGCCCGCGCGGGAGATCGAACGGGTCGTTCCCGCGACTCCTGGACCCGCCGGAACGGGTGGAGTCGTCGTCGTCCGGTCGCCGGGGACGGCCTTCCGAAGCGGGCCGCCTGTCGGCGTCGTCACGTCGTGGCCGCTCCTCGTCCCTGCCACGGCGCGGCGGCTCGTCCCGCGGCCCCTCGGACCGTCCGGAGCCCGCGCCGCCCTGCCGTCCTGACCGTCCGGGACCGCCCGGCGTACGACGAACGGCGCCGGGCCCTCCCTGAGAGCCGGCGCCGCCACCACCACGACCGGGGCCCTGGCCCCGGCCGCCTGTCTCCCTCACCTGTCCCGGCCCGCCTTGCTCGGATCGATGGTGTTGGTCGATCCGTCATCCGTCAGGCCCTGCTTCTCGGCGTCGCTCGCCAGCTCACCTGGCTGCTCCCTCTTGTTGATCTCCTGCTGTATGGCGTCCGACTGCAGCTGCATCTCGGCGATCTGCTCCCTCAGCTCACCCGCGGTGAAGGAGTCGCGGGCCAGGACGGTGTTGAGCAGCAGGAGACTGACCAGCCCGCCGCACAGCAGGCCGACCACGAGCAGCACGAAGGGAGCGCGCTGCTTGCGCGGCATCGGCCGCCGCACGCGTGCCCGCGCCTGCCCGCTCTCCTGCGCCGAGGCGGGCCGCTGACCGATCGGCCGGTCAACGGCGGGCCGCCCGGTGGCGGGGCTGGTCTCGCGCGGGGGGCTCTGCCTACGCACGCCGGTCTTCGCCGGAGCGGTCCTGGGCACGCCGCCCCCGACGGGCGCACCCCGCCTGATCTCCTGCTCAGTCCTCGTCAACACGGATCCTCTCTGCCGCCCGGAGCCGGGCCGAGGCCGCCCGCGGATTGCGGGCGAGCTCTTCGTCAGTCGGGAGCTCTGCTCCCCTCGTCAGGAGGCGGAACCGCGGCTGGTGGGCCGGCAGCGGGACGGGCAGCCCCGGGGGGCTGGTGTCCCTGGTTCGCGCCGCGAGAACCTGCTTGGTCAGCCGGTCCTCAAGGGAGTGGTAGGAGAGCACGACGACTCGCCCACCGAGCGTCAGCGCGTCGAGGGAGGCAGGAAGGGCCGCCTCCAGGGCGGCCAGTTCCGCGTTGACCTCGATACGCAACGCCTGAAAAGTCCGTTTAGCGGGGTTGCCCCCGGTACGTCGGGTAGCGGCGGGAATCGCCGCGCGAACGATCTCCGCGAGCCGCTTAGTCGACGTTATGGCTTCCTTGGCCCTTTCCTTGACAATGAGGCCTGCGACACGCGGGGCGAACCTCTCTTCTCCGTAATCGCGAAGGATGCGCGTCAACTCGGCGGCAGAGTAGGTGTTGACCACTTCCTCGGCCGTGAGCGACTGCTCGGTGTCCATCCGCATGTCGAGCGGAGCGTCGTAGGAGTAGGCGAAACCCCGCTCCCCCTCGTCCAGCTGGGGCGAGGAGACGCCCAGGTCGAACAGGACGCCGTCGACCACGGGATGGCCCGCCCTCGCCAATACCGAGGTCATCTCGTCGGACGAGGCGTGGACCAGCGTGACGCGCTCGGCGTAGGGCGCGAGCCTGCGCGTGGAGAAGTCGATCGCGAACGGGTCGCGGTCGATGCCGATCAGGTGAAGGGCCGGATGTGCGGCCAGAAGCGCCTCCGAGTGCCCGCCGAGTCCGAGATTGGCGTCGACGACCACTGGCGACGGCCCCGCCAGCGCGGGGGCGAGGAGCTCCAGAACCCGCTCGAGCATCACGGGAACGTGACCACCCGTGCTCGCAGCGTTGCCTTCCACGTGCATTACTGAAACCCCCCTCCTACAAAGAATGCGTCCATACTCGCGGATGACGCGAAGGCTCGATCCGGGTGCCCCGCTCGTGGGTCCCCACCCGTAGCCGTCCGGCCAGGTCCCCATCCGCACCCGCTTCGTGGACGCCTGCCATCTGACACCGGGGAAGGTGCATCAGCTGGCGGGCGAGTGGTTGCGGGTGGAGACCTCGCCGAACGACATCACCGACGGATCGGCCGTGACTAGAGAATCCCTGGCAGCACCTCCTCCGAGAGATCGGCGAAAGCCTGCTCCTGGTCGGCCAGATAGGTGTCCCAGGCCTGCTGGTCCCAGATCTCCAGACGGGTGTTGGCCCCAATGACCACGCAGTCACGCTCCAGCCCTGCGTAGGCCCGCAGGGCCTGGGGAATCGTGATGCGCCCCTGCTTGTCCGGAGTCTCGTCGGACGCGCTGGCGAAGAAGACGCGGCTGTAGTCCCGGACCGCCTTGGCGGTGACCGGGGCGGTGCTGAGAGCCTCGGTAATGCGCTGGAACTCCCCCACGGGAAAGACGTAGAGGCATCGCTCCTGGCCTTTGGTGATCACAAGACCCTCCGCCAGCTCCTCACGGTACTTAGCCGGCAGGAACAGCCGTCCCTTGTCGTCCAGACGCGGTTGATGGGTGCCGAGGAACACCGGCCCCACCTCCCGTGCCTCGTGAAGCGCTCAGTGCTTGGTGCACCTGCCCTCCACTGCGCACCACCATACTCCACTTCTCCCCACCGTCAACTGATTCGAACCCTCTTCAGCCGCTGTTCCACGCGCGTTTACGCAGGTCAGAGCAGTGGAGCGGAGTGGGGGGCGGTGGCGGGGCCACGGGCGTCGCGGGCGTGTCGAACGGCGCGAAGATCGGCGATTACGCCGTCGGCGCGCATCGCGTGGGGGAAAGTGGAGGGAGCGTGTCACCGGATTCGCACCACTATGCGACAAGAACGGGACGGATCACCTGAACACTGTGGCTGTTCGCTGAATATCCACAAAAGTCGCCCAACCATCCCCGCCGTCGTAGGGTCATACGCACAATGAAAAGGAATGGCAAGGCGGCCCAAAAGCGCCCTCGCGCTGGGGAGAGCCGTTGCACTTCTCTCATGGAGGCCTGGTGGCAGTAACCCATGACGTCCCTCGACAGCTCGACGAGCTGGTCTCCACCGCCCACCGGATCCGGCAGGCGATCGAGTCGGTGATCGAGGGCAAGAGCGACGCCGTCCGGCTGACCGTGACCGTCCTGCTGGCGGAGGGACATCTTCTCATCGAAGACGTCCCGGGCGTGGGCAAGACGATGCTGGCCAAGGCGCTTGCGCGGTCCATCGACTGTCCCGTCCGTCGTGTGCAGTTCACCCCGGACCTGCTGCCGAGCGACATCACCGGGGTGAGCGCCTACAACCAGCAGACCCGCGAGTTCGAGTTCAAGCCAGGTCCCGTCTTCGCCAACATCGTGGTGGGCGACGAGATCAACCGCGCCTCGCCCAAGACCCAGTCGGCGTTGCTGGAGTGCATGGAGGAGCACCAGGTGACCGTGGACGGCGTCACCTACAAGCTGGACGCCCCCTTCATGGTCATCGCCACCCAGAACCCGATCGAGATGGAGGGCACCTATCCCCTCCCCGAGGCCCAGCGCGACCGCTTCACCGCGCGCGTGGCGATGGGCTACCCGGAGCCGGTCGCCGAGCTGGAGATGCTCGACGTGCACGGCGGCACCTCGCCGCTGGACAAGCTGGAGCCGGTCGCCACGACCGCCGAGGTGCGGGCGCTCATCGAGGCCGTGCGCGGCGTCTACGTCTCCCAGCCGGTGAAGAGATACGCCATCGACCTGGTGACGGCCACCCGCCACTCCCCCGACCTGCGGCTCGGCGCCTCGCCCAGGTCCACGCTGCAGCTGGTGCGCGCGGCCAGGGCGCACGCCGCGCTGTCGGGCCGCGACTACGTCATCCCTGACGACCTGCAGGAGCTGGCCGTCCCCGTGCTCGCGCACAGGCTGCTGCCCAGCATCGAGGCGCAGGGCCAGCGCAGGATGCCCGAGCAGGTCGTCACCGAGCTCGTCAGGCGAGTGCCCGTGCCGGAGACTCGAGCGTCGTGATGGCGGGACTGCGGGCGCTCACCTCCAGGGGCAGGTCATTCCTGGCCTCGGGCGTGGCCGCGCTGCTGATGGCGCTGCTCCTGGGCGAGCACGACCTGCTCAGGATCGGCGTGCTGATCGTGGCGCTGCCGCTGCTCGCCGCGCTGGTGGTGGCCAGGACCCGCTACCGGCTGAGCTGCGCCCGCCGCCTCGACCCGCCGAGGATCGAGGTTGGCGGCGAGGCGACGGTCACGCTGCGGCTGGAGAACGTCACCAGGCTGCCGACGGGGTTGCTGCTCATCGAGGACACCGTTCCCTACGCGCTCGGCGCCAGACCCAGGTTCGTGTTGGACAGGGTGGAGTCGAAGGGCGTCAGGGAGATCGACTACCGGGTCAGGTCCGACCTGCGCGGCCGCTACACGATCGGCCCGCTGTCGGTACGGATCACCGACCCGTTCGGCCTGGTCGAGCTGACCCGCGCCTTCACCATCGCCGACACGCTCGTCGTGACGCCCCACGTGGTGGCGCTGCCGCACGTGCGGCTGTCGGGCGAGTGGACGGGCGGGGGCGACAGCCGTACCAGGAGCGTGGCGGCGGCGGGCGACGACGACGTGGCCCCGCGCGAGTACCGGCAGGGCGACGACCTGCGGCGGGTGCACTGGCGTTCCACCGCCCGCCACGGCGAGCTGATGGTGCGGCGCGAGGAGCAGCAGTGGCAGAGCCGCGGCGCGCTCCTGCTCGACACCCGCAGGCACGCCCACAGGGGTGAGGGCCCCCGCTCCTCCTTCGAGGTGGCCGTCTCCGCCGCCGCCTCGATCGGCCTGCATCTGGCCCGCGAGGGCCTGGGCCTGCGGCTGGTCACCGACCAGGGCCCCGAACACCTGAGCGACACGGGAGTGAGCTGGTCGCTGCTCGACACCCTCGCCGTCGTGCGCAACAGCCCCGCCAGGTCGCTGGAGCTGGGCATCACCGCGCTGCGCCAGGGCGGAGGCGACGGCCTCATCGTCGCCGTGCTCGGCGCCATGGACCCCGAAGAGGCCAGGGAGCTGGCCAAGGTCAGGCACGGCAGCGCCACGGGCGTGGCCGTCCTGCTGGACGTGGAGGGCTGGGAGGTCAAGGACTACGGCTCGGGCGAGCGCAGGCAGGCGGTCGAAGCGATCCTCGCGGGGTCGGGATGGCGGATCGTCACCCTGCCCGCGGGCACCTCGCCGGCGACGGTCTGGCAGGCGGCGGGCGTCAAGAACCGCTTCACCGTGGGAGGTGCCGCATGAGGCTCCCCATCTGGTCGGGGGTCGCCGCCCTCGCCGTCTCGCTCACGCTCTACCCGCTGTTCGACGGCGGCGCGTGGTTGTGGGGCTCGCTCGGCGCGGTGCTCACCGTCACCGCCGCGGGCGTGCTCTCCAGCAAGCTGACCCTGCCGGCCTGGGCGGCGCCGCTGCTCGGCCTCGTGTCGCTCGGCGTCTACCTCACCGCCGTCTACACGGGTGAGAAGGCGTGGGCACTGGTCGTGCCGACGAAGGAATCGGCGGTGGCGCTGCTCCACCTGCTGACCACCGGCTTCGCCGACATCCAGCGCTACGCCGCGCCGGTGCCCGACGACCCGCCGATCGCCATGCTCACCACCGCCGGCGTCGGCGTCATCGCTATCGTCGTCGACCTGTTCGTCACGAGGCTGCGGAGGGCGGCCCTCGCGGGCCTGCCGCTCCTGGCCCTGTTCACGGTGCCCGCGGCAGTGCTGCCCGACCCGATCGGCTGGCCCGCGTTCATCCTCGGCGCGCTCGGGTTCACCAGCCTGCTGATCGCCGACGGCCGCGAGCGGGTGGGTCACTGGGGACGGGCGGTCCTGGTACGGCGCAGCCGCGCCGACGACCCGGGCGTCCAGGAGTCGGCCGACACCCGTGGCCTGCGCCTGTCGGGCAAGCGGATCGGGTTCACCGCGATCGCGCTGGCCGTCCTGCTGCCCGCCCTGCTGCCGACGCTCGAGCCCGACCCGCTGTTCGGGTTCGGGGTGGGCGGCTCCGGCAAGGGCAAGGGCAGCGCCATCAGCATCCCCGACCCCGTCGCCGACCTGAAGGGGCGGCTGCAGTTGCCGGAGAACAACACCGTTCTCTCCTACACCAGCAGCGACGACACCCCGCGCTATCTCAGGATCTTCTCCCTCGACGTCTTCGACGGCCAGCGCTGGACGATGAACCAGTCGAAGGGCAGGCCGGAGAACAGGGTGGATCAGGGTCCGCTGCCCCCGCCTCCGGGGCTGGCCTCGTCGATGAAGACCACGCGGGTCGAGACCGACATCCAGATCAGCGAGGACATCAGGCTGCAGTTCCTGCCGCTGCCGTACCCGCCTCAGCTGGTGCGGGCGGAGGGCGACTGGCGCGCGGACGTCGACTCGCTCATGGTCTTCTCCGAAGACCTGGCGGCCGGCCTGCGGTACCAGGTGGTGAGCACCGAGCCCGACCCGACGGCCGACCAGCTCGACGCCGCGCCGAAGACCGCGGACCCCGCGGTCGGCGAGCGCTACCTGAAGCTGCCCGACCTGCCGCCGCGGCTCAGGCAGCTGGCGCAGCGGGTGGTCAAGGACAGCAAGTCGCAGTACGAGGCGGCGGTGAACCTGCAGCGGTTCTTCACCACCACGGGCGGCTTCACCTACAGCCTCACCACGGAGGGCAACGACACCGAGGCGCTGACGAACTTCCTGGAGCAGACCAGGGCCGGCTACTGCGAGCAGTTCGCCTCGGCGATGGCGGTGCTGGCCAGGTCGATCGGGATCCCGGCCAGGGTCGCCATCGGCTACACGGGCGGCACCAAGATCGAGGGCCGCTGGGAGGTCCGCACCCACGACTCCCACGCCTGGCCCGAGCTCTACTTCGAGGGCGTGGGCTGGCTGGCCTTCGAGCCGACCCCCGCCGGCAGCGCGGGACAGGGCACCGCCCGCGTCCCCGACTACTCGCTGCCCAGGCCGGCCGAGACCACCCCGAGCAGCGACCCGACCACGAGCGCCGCGGAGAGCGGCGACACCCCGAGCGGCGCGCCCAACGGCAGGGACAGGCTGAGGGAGCTCGACCCCGAGGGCATCTACAGCGGCCCCGTCACGCCGGTGGAGACCACCCCGCTGTGGGTCACGATCGCGCTGGTGGTGGCTGGGCTGCTGGTGATCCTGCTCATCCCGGCCATGGTCCGGCTGGTGATCAGGAACCGCAGGGTGCGGGCGCTGACCTGGAAGGTCTCCGGACCGTCCGACGAGGTCACGGCCAGGG
Organism: Nonomuraea sp. NPDC049152; assembly: GCF_040648355.1. NCBI lineage: Bacteria > Bacillati > Actinomycetota > Actinomycetes > Streptosporangiales > Streptosporangiaceae > Nonomuraea > Nonomuraea sp. NPDC049152. The sequence goes on from NZ_JBEZDO010000001.1 coordinate 219,239, forward strand.
CGGAGAAGGTGGACGCCTCGGTGGCCGCGGCGTGGGCCGAACTCGACGACGTGCTGTGCGACTACGGGATGGCGCGGGTGCCGAGCGAGACCCCGAGAGCGCTGGCGCGCAGGCTCACCCAGCAGCACGAGTTCGGCGCCGAGCCGGCCGCCGCGATCAGCACGATCGCCTCCGCGGTGGAGCGGCTGCTGTTCGCGCGCGACCCTGGGGAGATCGTCCCGATGAGGAAGGAACTGCGGATCGTACGGCGGGCCCTGGCGGCCACCGTGTCGAGGAGCAGGCGAGTGCGTGCCGCGCTGCTTCCCCCCTCGACCCTGCTGCGGATCAGAGGAGTGGGCGAGAAGGTCCTGGACGGTTTCGACCGGTTGGAGAACATCCGGCTCTGGACCAGGGCAGCCCGCAGAGACATCTGACCGCCGAACTGTGCGGCCGCTCCCTCACAGGAGCGGCCGCACGCTGTCTATCGGCTCAGCGCTCGTCGTGACGACGGCGCCAACGCTCTTCCATGCGCTCCATGAAACTTCCGCGGTTGCCCCGGCGCTGGCCCTTGCCCGGCGTTTTCGCGCCGGACCCGGACGCACCGGAGTCACCGAATCCGTTCATGCGCTTCCAACTGGACAGACCCCACAGACACGCGGCGAGCATGACCACGAAACCGCCGACGCCGAGCGGGATCTGGTTGATCACGACGCCGACCATCAGCAGGACGATGCCCAGCGCAAAGCCGATGGAGGCTTTGACCAGGCGCCGCTTGTAATGGCTGCGCGGATCACTGATCCGAACGGTATTGGCCCACTTCGGGTCCTCGGCGTAGAGGGCCTGCTCGATCTGGTCGAGCAAGCGCTGCTCGTGCTCAGAGAGCGGCACGGCGCCTCCCAAGGACGGCCCCATTTCGGGGAAGACGGCAACGGACGACACGGGGTGTCCGAACCTCGCGGTCGGTTATCCCCAGAATACGAGGCTGTAGACGTAGGCGAAAGAAAACGTCCAACGTAGACCAAACCGGAGGTGACGTCATAGCTCTAGACATGCCTATTCTCCCCCACCCTCCGAGAAGTCGCGACATCGGGCGTCATGCCTCCATTTCATCAAGCCGTCCTCGGACTAGGGAAGCCGGGACCACCGCATCGGGACCGAATCTCCTGACCGCCTTGTCCATCGCACGTTCAGCCTCCCGCCATCCTGCCTCCTTCTCGCCGAGGCTGAGCTGGTGAGCGGCGGAATCGGCCGATTTGAGATTTTCCAGCCTGACGCCGACCAGACGCAGCCTGATCCGCTCGAGCCCGGCGGCGGCGTAGAGCTCGCAAGCCGTCGCGTAGATCTCCTGCGCGACGTCCGTCGGCTCCCGCAGGGTCCGCGAACGAGTGATCGTGGAGAAGTCGGCGCGACGCAGCTTCACACTCACTGTTCTGCCCACGTGGCCGCCCGCACGCACGCGGGCGGCGACTCGTTCGGAAAGGCGCAGGAGTTCGCGCTTGATCACCTCTGGGTCGTCGACGTCCGCCGCGAACGTCTCCTCCGCGCCGATGCTCTTGTCGGGCACGTGGGCGGTCACGGCGCGCTCGTCCCTGCCCCACGCCAGCGCGGCCAGGTGGGTGCCGGCCGCGTGGCCGAGCTCGCGCTGCAACGTGGTCAGCGGGATCCTGGCCAGGTCGCCCACGCTCCTGATGCCGAGGCGCACCAGCGCCTGCTCGGTGCGCTCGCCCACGCCCCACAGGGCGCTGACGGGCAGCGGGTGCAGGAAGTCGACCACGCGGTCGGCGGGGACCACGAGCAGGCCGTCGGGCTTGCACTGCTTGGACGCGAGCTTGGCGACGAACTTGCTGCTGGCAACGCCGACCGAGCAGGTGATGCCGAAGCGTTCCAGGACCTCGGCGCGGATCCTGGCGGCGATGTCGGAGGGCGAGCCGAGCCTGCGCCTGGCGCCGCCCACGTCGAGGAATGCCTCGTCGGACGCGATCGGCTCGACGAGCGGGGTGATCGAGTGGAAGATCTCCATCACGCCCTTGGAGACCTCCGAGTACTTGCCGTGGCTGGGCGGGATGATCGTGGCCTGGGGGCAGACGCGGCGGGCCCTGCTCATCGGCATGGCCGAGTGCACGCCGTACTGCCTGGCCTCGTAGGTGGCGCTGAGGACCACGCCACGGCCGGCGGGCGAGCCGACGATCACCGGGCGGCCCCTGAGCTCGGGTCGCTCGAGGAGCTCGACGCTGGCGAAGAAGGCGTCCATGTCGACGTGGAGGATGGGGCAGGCGCTGTCGTCGGCCCCGATCCTGGTGACGGGGCCGACTCCGGTGATCTGCTTGCGCGACACGACGTGATTCTACCCGAACGAACGTTCGACAATCGTCCCGGCAGGACGGACCGCGCGGGAGGTCACTTGTGGCCCAGGACGTGGAGCTGGGTGGCGATGTCGCGCAGGACGGGATGGGTGGCGGCGGCCTGCTCCAGCGCGACCAGCGCCTCGGCCGCGCCGGGCTCCCCGTCGATCAGGCGGCTGGGCACCAGGTCGGCGAAGACCCGCACCCCGTGGACCTCGCCCACCGCGAACCCGGTCGCCGAGAGGAGCTCAGCCAGCGTCTGCGCGTCGAACCTGCGCGGCGTGGGGTCACGGTCCCCCCACCGCCCCATCGGGTCGTCCATGACCGCCTTGGCCTCGTCGAAGTGCCCCGCGACCGCGCGGTGGATGGCGCTGGCGACGGGGTTGGCCGCCAGCACGCTCACGGCGCCGCCCACGCGCAGCAGCCCCGCGACGGCGGTCAGCGCGGAGATCGGGTCGTCGACGTACTCGAGCACGCTGTGGCACAGCACCAGGTCGGCACTGTCGCGCGGCAGGAGCTCGCCGAGGTCGGCGGCATCGCCCTGCAGCGCCCGCACGCCGACGCCGCGCTCGGCGGCCCTGCGCTCCAGCGCGAACAGCGAGTCGGGGCTCGGGTCGACGACGGTGACCGCGTGGCCGAGCTCGGCCAGCGGGACGGCGAAGCCGCCGGTGCCGCCACCCGCGTCGACGATGTCGAGCCGCTCGCGACCCGTCTCCTTCGCCCGCGCGGCCAGCACCGCCCGCAGCGCGTCCCAGACGACGGCGGTGCGCACCGCCGGGGTCGCCTGCTTGGTGATGCTCTCAGCACGCAACGTCGGCTCGCCTCCTCGATTCGGCCGCGCCCGTGAACGACGGTGTCGCCGAACGCGTTCTGTCCTTGCACGTGGTCCCCACGCGCGGCGTCCATGCACGCCTGCAGATCCGCCGCGACATGGGTCAGCCTACGCCGTCCCGCGCGGGCTGGGCATACTAGATCACGAGGAGGTAACGGTGGGATCCGGACACGAGAACGGCCAGGCGAGCGCGACCGCGCGCCACCGTGGGCGGATGATCGCCGTCATCGCCATCACCTCGCTCGTCTTCGTGACGCAGGTGATCGGCGGCATCGTGGCGGGCAGCCTGGCGCTGATCTCCGACTCGCTCCATGTGGCCACCGACGTCACCGGGGTCCTCATGGCCCTGATGGCCTCCCATTTCGCCGCCAGGCCCGCCTCCGACAGGCGGACCTTCGGGTACTACCGGCTGGAGATCCTGGCCGCGGTGGTCAACGCGGCCGTCCTGTTCGGGATCGCGATCTGGGTGTTCAGCGAGGCCGCCAGGCGCCTGTTCGAGCCGCCCACGGTGTCGGCGGGCCTGGTGCTCGTCATCGCGACCGTCGGCCTGGTGGTGAACGGGATCTCGCTGGCGCTGCTGCACGGCGGGCAGAAGGAGTCGCTGAACGTCAGGGGCGCCTACCTGGAGGTCATGGGCGACCTGATGGGTTCGGTGGCCGTGGTGGCGGCGGCGATCGGCATCCAGCTGACCGGCTGGCAGGTCATCGACCCGATCGCCTCCGTCGTCGTGGCGCTGATGATCCTGCCGAGGGCGTGGCGGCTGATGCACGAAGCGATCGACGTGCTGCTCGAGGCCACGCCCAAGGGGATGGACCTGAGAGAGGTGCGCAGGCTCATGCTGGGCGCGGAGGGGGTGCTCGACGTGCACGACCTGCACGCGTGGACGCTGACCAGCGGGCTGCCCGTGCTGTCGGCGCACGTGGTGGTGGAGGACTCCGACCTCCGGGACGCCGGACGCCTGCTCGACGCGTTGCACGAGATCCTGATGGGCCGGTTCGACGTCGAGCACTCCACGATCCAAGTCGAACCCGTCGGCCACGCGGAGCACGAGGGCGCCAGGCACGCCTAGCCGTCGAAGGCGGCCAGAACGCGTTTGGGGGCGCGCAGCCGCCACGCGTCGGTGAGCAGCTCCGCCAGCTCCCCCGCGTCGACGGCGGCGAGGCGGACCAGCACGGCCGCGTACCCGTCGTAGTGCGGGAGGGTGAAGAAGGCGTCGGGGGCGGCGGCGATCAGCTCGTGCTTGTGCTCCTCCGAGGCCACGGGCAGGACCAGGACGTCGCCTTCCTCCCTGATCCTGGCGAACCACTTGGCCTTGACGTAGAAGGCGGGCGTGCCGTGCATGGGGCGCTCGGTGGTCGCCGGCAGCCCCAGCGCGATCCGCCGCACGTCGTCCTCGGTCACCATGCGCCCCATCCTGTACGGCACGCCACCGCGAAACCACCCCTCGCCGCGCCGGCCGGCTTGCCGTACAGAGGAAGCAGCGAGCGTTACAGGGTGAGGCTGGGCTTGAGCTGCTTGAAGCGGGCGAGCAGGCCGTTGATGAACTGCGGCGACTCGTCGGTGGACAGCTCGGACGCCAGGTGCACCCACTCGCTGATCACCACGCCCTCCGGCACGTCGGGCATCCAGAGCAGCTCGTACGTCCCGCCCCGCAGCAGGTTGCGGTCGACCGCGGGCATGCGCTCCAACGTCCATCCCTCGGCGTAGGTCGTGATCAGCTCGTCGATGCGCTGGGAGTGCCTGGCCACGCCCTCGACGATCGCCGAGGTGTACTCGTTGACCGGCGGCTCCCGCCGGTCGACCCGCTCGGCGAGGATCTTCAGCGGATCCTCACTGCGCAGCTCGGCCTCGAAGAGGATGTCGAGCGCCCGCCTGCGTGCTTTGCCTCGCGCGGACACTCAGGCCCGGCCGAGGTATTCGCCGCTGCGGGTGTCGACCTTGACCTTCTCACCGGTGGTGATGAACAGCGGGACCTTGATCTCGGCCCCGGTCTCCAGCGTGGCGGGCTTGGTGCCGCCGGTGGAGCGGTCGCCCTGCAGGCCGGGCTCGGTGTTGGCGATGAGCAGCTCGACCGCGGCGGGCAGGTCGACGTAGAGCGCGGCGCCCTCGTTGAAGGCGACGGTGGCCAGGGTGTTCTCCAGCATGTAGTTGGCGGCGTCGCCGACGGTCTTGGCGGGCACGTTGACCATGTCGTAGGTCTCGGTGTCCATGAAGACGAAGTCGTCGCCGTCCTTGTAGGAGAACTGCATCTCGCGCTTGTCGACGTTGGCCACGTCGACCTTCACACCGGCGTTGAAGGTCTTGTCGACGACCTTGCCGGAGAGGACGTTCTTGAGCTTGGTGCGCACGAACGCGCCGCCCTTGCCCGGCTTGACGTGCTGGAACTCCACAACGGACCAGAGCTCACCGCCGTCGAGCTTCAGCACGATGCCGTTCTTGAGGTCGTTGGTCGTCGCCACTCGCTTCTCCCGGATGCGGCCGCTCTACAGGACGAGCAGCTCCTTGGTCGTCTTCGTCAGGAGTTCCGCCCCGCCTTCACGCGTGACAAGCGTGTCCTCGATGCGGACCCCGCCCCTGCCCTGAAGGTAGACTCCAGGCTCGACGGTGATCGGAACTCGATCCTCTAGTCTACCGGTCCGTGAAGGGCCCAGGAACGGCTCCTCGTGGATCTCCAGCCCGACCCCGTGACCGAGGCCGTGGCGGAAGTGCTCGGCGTGTCCCGCCCGCTCGATCACCGAGCGCGAGGCCGCGTCTATCTCGGCGGCCTCCGCGCCAGGGCGCAGCGCCTGGCGGCCCGCGCGCTGGGCGGCGCGGACGAGGTCGTAGATCTCCCGCTGCCACTCCGCGATCGTGCCGAGGGCGACGGTACGGGTCATGTCGGCGTGGTAGCCGCGGTAGAGGGCGCCGAAGTCGAGGGTGACCAGGTCGCCCGCGCGCAGCTCGCGGTCGGTCGGCGAGTGGTGGGGGATCGAGCCGTTCTCCCCGCCGGCCACGATCGACTCGAAGGCGGGCTTGTCGGCGCCGAGTTCGACCATGCGGGCCTCGAGGACGCGGGCGATCTCGCGCTCGGTCGCCCCCGGCCTGATGCTCGCGGAGATGTCGGCGAAGGCCTGGTCGGAAATGGCGCACGCGGTCCGCAGCAGCTCGATCTCGTCGTCGTCCTTAACCACCCGCAGGCGCTCGACCAGCGGCTCCAGCGGGACGATGCCCTCTCCGAGCTTGTTGAAGACGGCCACCGTCATGTGCGCGGCCTCGATGCCGACGCCCGGAGCGGCCAGCCGGCCCGCCACGTCGGAGGCCTCCACGGCCTCGATCCCCAGGTCGCGGGTCATCTCGATGTAGCGGGAGTCGGTGGCGAGCTTCGCCGTGCCGTCCGCGCGGACCAGGACGGCGGCGTTGGAGCTGTCCAGCCCCGTGAGGTAGCGGACGTTGACCGGCTTGGTGACGAGGATGGCGTCGACGCCCGCCAGCAGCGCGGCAAGGTTGGCCCGCCGCTGCGCGAAATCGGTGGTCATTTCACCAAGTATTGACCACGTTCACGGCGGCCAGCTACGGTCCAGTCGAAGGTTAGGAAGGTTTACTAACTTGTGGAGCAGCCGATGCGGATCGTCTTAGCGCTCGCCCTCGCCCTGACAGGAGCCCCTGCCATGCAAGCACCCGGGCAACCGGCCGGGCACATCCGCGTCGACCAGGTCGGCTTCGCGCCGGGCGAGGCCAAGCACGCCTATCTGATGACCAGCGGGCGCCGCGCCCCCTTCACCGTGATCGACCACAGGGGCCGTCAGGTGCTGAAGGGTACGGCGGGCCGCGACCTCGGCGCGTGGAACGCCAAGTACGGCCACGTCTACGACCTCGACCTCACGACGCTGAGGAAGCCTGGCAGCTACCGGATCATCTCGGGCGGCCTCACCTCCGCCGAGTTCGCGATCGCGCCCTCCGCCCAGCTGGCGCTGCCCTCCTCCAAGATCGTGACGTTCTTCGGCAGCCAGCGCGACGGCGGCAGGCGGCACGCCTCCGACCGCGCGGCCGACGTCTACGACTGGCCCGCCTTCACGGGGCCCGACACCGACCAGATCAAGGGCGAGCTCACCAAGGTCGGCGGCCCCGTCGACGTCGAGGGCGGCTGGTTCGACGCGGGCGACTACCTCAAGTTCACCCACATCCTGGCCTACGTCGACACGCTGATGTGGGCGGCTCGAAGGGACGGAGGGGCGTTCGTCGATCCGCGCCTGACGTCCGAGTCGCTCCACGGCATCAAGTACCTGGACAAGATGTGGGACGGGGCCACCAAGACCCTCTACATCCAGGTCGGCATCGGCGCGGGCAACGCCGAGGGCACGTTCGTCGGCGACCACGACATCTGGCGCCTGCCCGAGGCCGACGACTCCTCCTCCGAGAAGTACATCCGCAACCGTCCCGTCTTCAGGGCGGCCGCGCCCGGCCAGCCGATCAGCCCCAACCTCGCCGGCCGTACGGCGGCGGCCTTCGCGCTGGCCGCGCAGGTCGAACCGAACAGGCAGCGGGCGCAGGCCTGGCTCGACCAGGCCGCCGAGATCTACGCCATGGCCAAGACCACCGACGTGGGACAGCTGGTGACCTCGCTCCCGCACGCCTTCTACCCCGAGAGCGTCTGGCGCGACGACATGGAGCTGGGCGGCGCCGAGCTGGCGCTGGCGGCCCAGCGGCTCGGCGACTCCAGGGCCGCCCAGTGGCTGGAGCAGGCCCAGCACTGGGCGAGCGAGTACATCGCCCACGACACCGGCGACACCCTGAACCTCTACGACGTCAGCGCCCTCGCGCACGCCGACCTGATCAGGGCGGGCGCGTCGATCAAGGGCACGCTCGTCGCCGACCTCAAGGCGCAGCTGGAGATCGGCGCGGCCAGGGCGGCGAAGGACCCGTTCAGAGCCGGGGCGCTCTACGACGCCTTCGACTCGGTGCCGCACGCCTTCGGCCTCGCGGCCACCTCCAGGCTCTACCGCTCGGTCTCGGGCGACCGCGCCTATGACGCCTTCGGCACCTGGCAGCGCGGGTGGGCCCTCGGCGCCAACCCGTGGGGCGTGTCGTTCGTGCAGGGCGTCGGCGACAACTCGATCTCCTGCCCGCACTACCAGATCTCCAATCTGACGGGCCGTCCCGCGACCGGCGCGGTGGTCAACGGGCCGAACGCCGCCTCGCTGTTCGACGACGGCCTCGGCGACCACTTCGAGGAGATGGCCAAGTGCCCGGCCGACGGCGTGGACCGCTACCAGGAGTTCACCGGCAGGGGCAGCAGGTTCGTCGACGACGTGCGCTCGTGGCAGGCCTCCGAGCCCGCCGACGACTTCGCCGCGATCGCGCTCTACGCGCTCACGCTGATGGCCAGGGACTGACGATCCCCCGGTCCGGCGGCTCCCCCGAGGCGCCGGACCGGCTCGTTCCCCGGGAGAGGCTCAGGGCTTCCTGGCGAGCCCGCCGTACTGGTGGACCTCGCGGTCGGTGTACTCGGTGGCCGCGTCCGGGTGCCATCGCGGCAGCGAGACCACGCCCGGCTCGACCGGCTCCATCCCCTCGAACAGCGCCTCCAGCCGCTCGGGGGTGCGCAACCTGATCTCGGTCGCGCCGCTGGCGTTCCACTTGGCCGCGGCGTCGTCCATCGACGGGCTGTGGACGCTGTGCGAGACGACCAGGTAGCTACCTGACGGCATGGCGTCCAGCAGCGTCGTCAGCGCGCCGCGGACCTGCTCGTCGTCGGGCACGAACTCCAGCACGCCGAGCACCATCAACGCGATCGGCCGGGAGAAGTCGAGCGTCTTGGCCGCCCCCAGCAGGATCGTCTCGGGCTCGCGCAGGTCGGCGTCGAGGTAGTCGGTCGCGCCCTCAGGGGTGCTGTAGAGCAGGGCGCGGGCGTGGGCGAGCACGATCGGGTCGTTGTCGACGTAGACGATGCGCGAGTCGGGCGCGGCCCGCTGCGCCACCTGGTGGGTGTTGTCGGCGGTGGGCACGCCGGTGCCGACGTCCAGGAACTGCCTGACACCCGCGTCGACCAGATGCCGTACGGCGCGGCCCAGGAACTGCCTGTCCGCCCTGGCCACGATGACCAGGTCGGGCATGACCTGGAGGATCTCGTCGCCGACGGCCCTGTCGGCCTCGTAGTTGTCCTTGCCGCCCAGCCAGTAGTCCCACACCCTTGCCGGATGCGGCACGTTGGAGTCGATCCTGTCGAGCCTGTCCCGTGCGCTGTCGGTCACCGATCACCTACAGCGTGGAGGCCCCGTCCTTCGGGGTGGGGAAACGCGGCACGGTCGGGCACTGTGTTCTCCTGATTGTGTCGGTGGCGGTCGGTAGGTTGATCGGCGTGTCCCGCTACCGCCCTGCGCGGGGAGGCTCCGGGTTGCCGGTGCCGGTGAACCGCGAACCTCAACGCGACCTCCTCCTGGTGGGGTAGTTGCTGTTGGAATCCCCCGCCTTCAGGCGGGGGAGGATGTCAATGGATGGTCCCCCTGCTTGGTCCAGTCTGGTCATGATCAATCTAATCGATGACTCCTGGCACTCCCCCGCGAACACCGAAATATCATCTCGCCCGACATCGGCGGAGGGAGTGAGCCCGCGAGCTTCGGGCAGGCGGTGGCGGGACAGACCTAGCCTGAAGGTGTGCTGCGACGGACAATCAACGCGATGAACATAGAGTCACCCGAAAAACTGGTCGAACTGCTCGACCAGCACGCGTATCTCGCCGACGAGGGCCTGGCGACGGCCGCCTTCCTGGCGCTGCGCATGGGGCGTCCGCTGTTCCTCGAGGGCGAGGCGGGCGTCGGCAAGACCGAGCTGGCCAAGACGATGGCCGAACTCCTCAGGGCCCCGCTGATCCGTCTGCAGTGCTACGAGGGGCTCGACGCCGCCCAGGCCCTCTACGACTGGGACTTCGCCCGCCAGCTCCTGCACCTGAAGGCGGCCGAGGCCGCGGGGATCACCGACGCGAGCAGGCTCGAGGGCGAGATCTACGACCGCCGCTTCCTCATCGCGCGTCCCCTGCTGAGGGCCATCGAGACCCAGCCCGCCGTCCTGCTGGTCGACGAGATCGACAGGGCGGACGACGAGTTCGAGGCGTTCCTGCTGGAGGTGCTGTCGGACTTCACGATCTCCATCCCCGAACTCGGCACGATCAGGGCCGAGAGCCCTCCGGTGGTGGTCGTCACCTCCAACCGCACCCGCGAGGTGCACGACGCGCTCAAGCGCCGCTGCCTCTACCACTGGCTGGAGCACCCCAGCTTCGAGAGGGAGGTGGCCATCCTGCTGCGCAGGCTGCCGGCGTGCACCGAGGCGCTGGCCCGCCAGGTGGCCCGTACGGCCGAGCGGCTGCGCGGCCAGGACCTGGTCAAGCCGCCCGGCATCGCCGAGACGCTCGACTGGACCGAGGCGCTGCTCACGCTCGGCGCCCGAGACCTCGACCCCGGACTGGCCGCGGCGACGCTTGGCGCGGCGCTGAAGTACAGGGAGGACGTGGAGAGTGTGCTCAAGAGCGGGGTGCTGACCCGTGCGTGACGTGGCCGCCACCATGACGGGCTTCGCCAGAACCCTGCGAGCCGCAGGGGTCGCCGCCGACCACGAGCGCACCGAGAACCTGATCAAGGCGCTCGACCAGCTCGACGTGACCCGGCGCGACGACGTCTACTGGGCGGGCCGTCTCACGCTGTGCGCCACGCCCGACGACCTGCCCAGGTACGACAGGTGCTTCGCCGCCTACTTCGGCGGGCACAGGGCGACGCGGGGCCGTACCGCCACGAGGACGGTCATCAGGCACCTGGCGGGAGGCGAAGGGGAGGCCGGTGAGGGCGAGGAGTCGGTGGCGGCGACGGCCAGCCCGATCGAGGTGCTGCGCCACAGGGACGTGGCGGGGCTGACGGAGGCCGAGCGCGCCGAGGTGCACCGGCTGCTGGCCCTCCTGCGCGATCACAGGGAGCGGCGGCGCTCGCGCAGGCTGGTGGCCGCGCACAGGGGCAGGCTCGACCAGCGCAGGACCATCCGCGACGCGCTGAGGAAGGGCGAGGTGGCGCGGCTGCGCTACCGGCGCCACACCACCAGGCCGCGCAGGGTGGTGCTGCTGGTCGATGTGAGCGGCTCGATGGCGCCCTACGCCGAGACGCTGCTGCGGTTCGCGCACGCGCTGGTCAGGACCGAGCCGCGGGCGACGCAGGTCTACTCGGTCGGCACCAGGCTGACGCCGATCACCGTCGAGCTGCGACACCGCGATCCAGGCACCGCGCTGGCGGAGGTGTCGAAGGCGATCCCCGACTGGAGCGGCGGCACCAGGCTGGGTGAGGAGCTGCGGGAGCTGCTCGGGCGGAGGAGCGTGCGCGGCGCCATCGTGGTCATCGCCTCCGACGGCTGGGAGCGCGGAGATCCCGGGCTGCTCGGCGAGCAGATGGCCAGGCTGGCCCGCCAGGCGCACCGGGTGATCTGGGCCAACCCGCACAAGGGGCACGTGGACTACCAGCCGCTCACAGGGGGGATGCGCGCGGCGCTGCCGTACATCGACGACCTGGTGGCCGGGCACAGCCTGGCCGCCTTCCAGGATCTCTCCGAGAGGCTTTCCCATGCGCGACGTCCTGCCTGAGATCATGCGGTGGTGGGAGTCCGGGCTGCGGTTCGGGCTGGCCACGGTGGTGAGCACCTTCTCCAGCGCGCCCAGGCCGCCGGGGGCGGCCATGGCGGTGCGCGGCGACGAGGTGGTGGGCAGCGTCTCCGGCGGCTGCGTCGAGGGAGCGGTGTTCGAGCTGGCGAGCGAGATCGAGACCCCCGTGCTCCAGCGGTACGGCGTGAGCGACGACGACGCCTTCGCGGTGGGTCTGACCTGCGGCGGCATCATCGACATCCTGGTCGAGCCGGTCTCCATCGAGACCTATCCCGAGCTGGGCGAGATCTTCGCCTCGGTCGCGGCGCACGAACCCGTGGCCGTCGCGACGATCGTCGCGGGACCCGGCGCCATCGGCGCGCGCAGGGTGATCTGGCCGGGCAGGGCCGTCGGCTCGCTCGGCGTCGATCGACTCGACGAGGCCGTCGACGACGACGTGCGCGGCATGCTCGCCCAAGGCGTGACCGGCGTCAGGCACTACGGCGGGCACGGCGAGCGCCGTCTGGACGACCTGTCGGTGTTCGTGCAGTCGTTCGCGCCGCCGCCGCGCATGCTGGTCTTCGGCGCCATCGACTTCGCCGCCGCCGTCGCGCGCATGGGCAAGTTCCTCGGCTACCACGTCACCGTCTGCGACGCCAGGCCGGTCTTCGCCACGGCCAAGCGCTTTCCCGACGCCGACGAGGTCGTGGTCAAGTGGCCGCACGACTACCTGGCCGCCACCCACGTGGACGAGCGGACGGTGATCTGCGTGCTCACCCACGACCCGAAGTTCGACGTGCCGTTGCTGGAGGTGGCGCTGCGCACCAAGGCGGCCTACGTGGGGGCGATGGGCTCGCGCCGTACCCACGACGACCGGCTCGCCCGGCTGCGTGAGGCGGGTATGAACGAGGAGGAGCTGAGCAGGCTGCGCTCCCCCATCGGCCTGGACCTCGGCTCGCGCACGCCGGAGGAGACCGCCGTGTCGGTGATGGCGGAGTTGATCCAGCTGCGCTGGGGTGGGAGCGGGCGGCCGCTCAGCGAGACCGGCGGCCGGATCCATGGGGAGGTTTGATGACTCAGGTGGTGGGCCTGCTGCTGGCCGCTGGGCAGGGGGCGCGGCTCGGCACGCCGAAGGCGCTGGTCGAGTACGAGGGTGAGCGGCTGGTCGACCGAGGTGTACGGCTGCTGCACGAGGGCGGCTGCCATCCGGTGATCGTCGTGCTGGGCGCGGCGACCGTGCAGGTTCGCGGCGCGGTGGTGGTGCGCAACCCCGACTGGTGCAGCGGCATGGGCTCCTCGCTCAGGGTCGGGCTGGACGCGCTGCCCTCGGACGCCTCCGGCGTGGTGATCGCGCTCGTGGACCAGCCGTTCGTGGAGCCCGCGGCGGTGCGGGCGCTGATCGACAGCGGGGCGCGGGTCGCGGTCGCCACGTACGGCGGGCGGCGGCGCAACCCGGTGCTGGTCTCGGTGGAGCACGTGGCGCGGGTGGCGGAGCTGGCGGTGGGGGACGTGGGGGCTCGGGCGTTCATGCGGGCCCACCCCGAGCTGGTGACGGAGGTCGAGGTGCCGGGCGACCCGCGCGACATCGACACCCCCGAGGACCTGGCCGCCCTGACGTCGCGAACCGACTGATCCCGGGGGCGGGCCTTCGGTGCCGCCTGGGTCCTCCGCGAAACGTCCGCGCGGGTCAGAAGCGGAAGGAGGCGGTCGCGGCGCGGTGGTCGCTACCCGTCGCGGGGGCCACGCCCGCGCGGGTCGCCGTCATCCCCTTGTAGAGGATGTGATCGGGCCTGGTGATCGGGAAGTTCGACGGCCAGGTGAACCCGAACCCCTCCCCCGCCTCCTCCTGCGCGTTCAGCAGCGGCGGCGCCAGGTTGGCGAGCCCCCTGTCGTCCGTCGCGGTGTTGAGGTCGCCGAGCAGCAGGATCCGCTCGCTCTTGTCGGCCTCGATCAGCTTGCGCGCCTCCGCCAGCGTCCTGTCGCGCGTCGCGGTGTGCCCTGGACGGGCCGAGGCCAGGTGCATCACGTAGACGGTGACGTCGCCCGCGGGCGTCTTCGCCACCGTCCTGAGCGCGCGCTCCCATCCGAGCCCGACGTCGAAGAAGTCGGGCTCCGACAGCGGGAACCTGCTCCACAGCCCGATCGTGCTGACGTTGCGGTGGTACCGGAAGATCTTGTTGAGCGCCTTGGCCGCCGGCCCGCCGGGCGTCAGCTCCTGCGCGGCGATCATGTCGAGGTCGTCGGCGATGGCGCGCGCCGCCGTGCCGGAGGAGTTGTTGCGCACGCCCACGTTGACCGTCGCGACGGAAAGGTCACTGTCGCCTCCTGGCGAGGAGCGCAGCACGGCGGAGCCGAACATCACCGCCCACACCAGTGCTGGCAGCAGCACCGCGACCGCGGCGCCCGCCGAGCGGGCCATCAGCGCCAGAAGCAGCAACAGTGGTACGGCGAGCCCCAACCATGGGAGCAAACTCTCCAATATTGGGGCAAATCCCCCAAGTGCCGGAATGAGGCGGTGACCCGCCAACATCGCCGCGATCAGAATCGCCCCCGCGATCACCGCACGCTTCAGCACACCGCTCCTCTCGCCCCCCGAGTTGACCAGGGTAGGCGCTCGCCGGGCGACACGCGAAGCGCTAACCTAAAGCCGAACATAGTTCGGTTACTAGGGAGTTCGGCATGCGGATCGGGATGGCGCTCAACTACTCAGGTGGCTTCAAGGAGACGGTCGCCGAGCTGGCCGACTACGAGAAGGCCGGGCTCGACATCGTCTTCGTGGCCGAGGCGTACTCCTTCGACGCCGTGAGCCAGATGGGCTACATCGCCGCCAAGACCGAGCGGCTGGAGATCGCCTCCGGCATCCTGCCGATCTACTCGCGTACGCCGACCCTGCTGGCGATGACCGCGGCCGGCATGGACTACGTCTCCGACGGCCGCTTCACCCTGGGTCTCGGCGCCTCGGGTCCGCAGGTGATCGAGGGCTTCCATGGCGTGCCGTACACCGCTCCGCTGGGCCGTACCCGGGAGGTCATCGAGATCTGCCGCAAGGTGTGGGAGCGCGAGCGGCTCACCTACGAGGGCAAGCACTACACGCTGCCGCTGCCCGCCGACAAGGGCACCGGGCTCGGCAAGCCGCTCAAGCTGATCAACCACCCGGTGCGCTCGCGGATCCCGATCGTCGTGGCCGCGATCGGCCCGAAGAACGTCGAGCTGACCGCCGAGATCGCCGAGGGCTGGGAGCCGATCTTCTACATGCCGGAGAAGGCGGCCGACGTGTGGGGGCCGTCGCTGGCCGCCGGCCGGGCCAAGCGCGACGCCTCGCTGGGCGAGCTGGACGTCATCGCGCAGGCCGCGCTCTACATCGGCGACGACGGCGACGGCCTGCTGGAGCTCGGCAGGTCGATGGCGGCGCTGTACATCGGCGGCATGGGCGCCAAGGGCAAGAACTTCTACAACGAGCTGGCCCGCCGCTACGGCTACGAGAAGGAGGCCGAGCAGATCCAGGAGCTCTACCTGGCGGGCAACAAGAAGGAGGCCGAGGCGCTGGTCCCGCAGGAGCTGCTGGAGCGGATGTCGCTCATCGGTTCCGAGGGCTTCGTCCGCGACCGCGTGCAGGCCATGAGGGAGTCGGGCGTCACCACGTTGAACGTCACTCCGATGGGCCGTACCCACGAGGAGCGCATCGCGCTGCTGGAGAAGGTCAAGGAGCTGGCGGCCTAGCCTCGGCCACCGCGTTGAACCACCACTGCTCGGGCCTTCCCCTGTCGCAGGCCGCCACGCGCAGCCGGGCGTGGCGGGCGAGGAGGTCGTCCTGGTGCAGGCACCCGGCGGCGGTGCCGATGCGGCCGTTCTGGGCGAGGGTCCAGCGCTGCGCCCCGCTTCCGTCACAGGTCTCCATCGTGGGAACCCGCCCCGCCGACAGGCAGCGGCCGTTCAGGTCGCTGCGGAGCGTGGCGCCCCTCACGTGCCAGCCCTGCGCCTGGGTGCCGTCGCAGGCCTGGGTCCGTACGGCGCCGCCCGGCCGGACGTCCAGGCAGCGCGCGGTGGCGGCGTCGTCGTTGGGCGCGTCGGTGGCTCCCATCCACGACACGATCGTGCCGGGGGCCGGTGAAGGGAGCTCCCGCCGGTACTGCCTGGCGACCCAGTCGCGGTCTCCGGCCGCCAGCGTGGCGGGCGCGGGCGGGCAGGCGGCCGGCTCGCAGTCCACGTGCCTGACGTACTCAGCGAAGATCGCGCTCTTGCGCGCCCGCTCGTCGGGGGTGAGATTGGCGGGCAGCGCCGTGATGCCGTACCCCCGGTAGAAGACGATCACGGGCCGCAGGCCCGGCGTGGCGGCCATGGCGCGGCGGGCGGCCAGCACCGTGTAGCGCGCCGTCACCGCGTGGTCGCTGTGATCCACCGGCTCGGTGAGGCTGAAGCCGAGGCGGGTGCTCTGGTGGTCCAGTGTGCGGATGGTGTCGGGCCTGAAGCGCTCGATCAGCCTCCGCAGGGTCGCGACCAGCGCCTGCTCGTCGTAGTCGGCCGTGCCGTCCACCGTGGAGATCCGGCCGATGCCGCCGCGGAACAGCTTGAGCAGGCTCTGCCTCCCCTGGGCCGCGCTTCCCCCTCCCCTGGGGAAGCCGTCGGGCAGGCCGAGGAACAGCAGCTGGAGCTCACCGCGCCCGGCCGGAGGGTGGGCAAGGGAGAAGCCGCGGACCCCTCCGGCGTCGGACCGTTTCCAGGTGTCGGGCGCTCCCGCCATGAGGGCGTAGGCCGCGCGGACACCGTTCTCCCTGCTGCGCACGTAGTCGTCCGTGCGGCCCGCGTCGCCCGCCGTCAGGTAGACCACCCGCAGGCAGGCTCCCGCGCCGTAGTCGCCGGCGAGGGCGGGGTTGATGAACAGCAGGTCGTCGTCCTGGTGTGCGACCGAGACCAAGGTGGTCCGCGCGCACACCGCCGCCCGGACGGGGGCCACGACCAATGCCGCCAGCAGGATCCAGCAGCTCAACAGCGCGGTCACGGCTCTCTTCACGACGCGGCCCCTCCTCCGGCGCGGTGGCCACACGTCACACCGCGGGCACTCTCGGTGACCGTCGGATTGTCCCCCGAACGGCCCGCTCACCGGCGACTTTCCGGTGTGTGGGCGAGTCGTCGCGGGCCGGCGCCGGCAAGGAACGTCAAGCCCTCACCAAGGCGGCGTCACACCTTCACCCGCTGCCGTGCCGCCGCCACCACGGACGGGCACGATGGGCATCGCCGTACCCCTTGATCGGCTCGCAGCAGCTCAGTCGTGATGGAGAACCGATGAAGATCGTCTTTCTGATCCAGAATCTGTACGGCATCGGCGGAACGATCCGGTCGACCGTCAACCTCACCGCGGCACTGGCCGAGCGGCACCAAGTGGAGATCACCAGCCTGTTGCGGACCGCGGACGAGCCCTCCTTCGCCGTCGACCCCCGCGTCGCCGTGCGCGATCTCGTGGACCTGCGCCCCGGCTCCCCGTACTTCGACGGCAAGGACCCGCGCCACTCACAGCCGTCGGTCGACTACGCCAGGGGCGAGATCAAGGGCTACCTCCGGTGCTCCCGCCTGACCGACGAGCGCATGGCGTCCTACCTGACCGCCTGCGACGCCGACGTGGTGGTCGCGACCCGCCCGGGGCTGATCGTCTACCTGGCCAGGTACGGCACGCGGCGCTACCTCAAGGTCGGTCAGGAACACCTGATCCACGATGGGCAGAGCCCCGCGACGCTGTCCGAACTGCGCGAGCACGGCCCCGCGCTCGACATCCTGGTGACCATGTCGGACGGCGACGCGGCCGTGTACCGGGCCAAGATGCCCTTCACCCGGACGACGGTGGTGTCGATCCCCAACGGCGTCCCCGAGCCGACGGTCGAGCCGTCCACGCTCGACACGCAGACGATCGTCGCCGCGGGGCGGCTGACGGCCGTCAAGCGGTACGAGCTGCTGATCGAGGCCTTCGCCAAGGTGGCCGTCCAGCGGCCCGGGTGGAGCCTGCGCCTGTACGGCAGGGGCAAGGAGGCGGCCGGCCTCCAGGACTTGATCAACGATCTCGGGCTCAACGGCCGCGCCCTCCTCATGGGCGCGCACTCGCCCATCGAGACCGAGTGGGCCAAGGGCTCGATCGCGGCGGTGTCGTCGAAGCTGGAGTCGTTCGGCATGACCATCGTGGAGGCCATGCGGTGCGGCGTCCCCGTCGTCAGCGTCGACTGTCCTTTCGGTCCTCGCGAGATCATCGACGACGGCGTCGACGGGCTGCTGGTACGGGAGGCGACGCCGTCGGCGATGGCGGACGGCCTGCTGCGGTTGATCGACGACGAGCCGCTGCGCCGCTCGATGGGCGCGGCGGCGCTGCGCAACGCGAGCCGGTTCGACCCGTCGGAGATCGCGCTGCGCTACGAGCGACTGTTCGCCGACCACCTGAGATCACGCCGCCGCGGCCCGCTCGCCTTCCTGCGCAGGCCGGCCTCCCCGGGCAAGGCGGCTTCCACGGGCAGGGCAGCATCCTCGAGCAGGACGGTTTCCCCGGACCGACTGGGTTTTCTCGAGCGGCTGGGGGCGAGGACGCGCTCCGGCGTGCGGGCGCTGTTGCCGTGGAAGGCGGCGGTGCGGCCGCGCGTGGCGAGGGGGCCGATCACCGCGCACTGCCTCGTGCGCGCCGACGGCGGCCTGACGATCCGGCTCGACCGCGGTCCATGGGCCGCGGGCAAGACCGCCGCGGGATGGTCGGTGAAGCTGCGGCGGCACGGCACGGACACCGCGATCGAAGTGCCGTTCACCCCGTCAGGCGAGGCCTCTCTCGAACGGGGACGGCACCATCTCGTCGAGGGCCGCTGGGACGTGTACGTGGCCAGGCCGGGCCAGCGGCTGCGGCGACTCGCCTCGGGGATGTGCGACACCCGCGCCCTGGTGAACGCCTTTCCCTACCTCGAGCAGCCCCTCGAGACGTGGACGCCCTACGTCACCGAGCAGGGCGACCTGTCGATCGCCGTCCACGTCCGCACGTCGCATGCCGAGGTCACCGACCTGGTGTCCACCCCCACCAGGCTCACCGTCCACGGGCTGCTGGTGAACCTGCCCTACGGTCCGCTGACCCTGTTCGCCCAGCGGCGCGGCACGACGTCCGAGCCCGAGAAGGCGGCCGCAGATCAGGTGATCCTGCCCGCCCAGGCCCACCTCGACGGGCGTTTCAGCTGCGCGGTGCCGTACGACCGGCTGGTGTCGGCGCGCGCGCGGGAACACGAGGTGTGGGACCTGTATCTGTGCCCGGGGGGAGACGACGCTCCCATCAGACTGGGCCGGTTCTGCGACGACATCGCCGACCGGAAGGCAGTCGACCGCTACCCCCGGCACTCCGTTGGCGACTCCCTCGCCTACGCCTCGTACACGTCCTCCAACGAACTGTCCATCCACATCACGACCGTCGAGGCCACCTGAGCGCCACCCCCCATCCACAGGACCCCGACACCCCTCGCCCCCGAAGCCCGGGGACCTCCGGCACCCCGAGACCCCTGCCCGTCGGCACCTCGGTCCGGGACACCCACACGCCGAACCCGGCATCCCGAGACTCCCGCGCCCGGCCGCCCGCCTGGAAATCCGAGCAGCCCCGCGCCCCCGGACCCCCGCACCTCCAGGACCCGCGCCCGAGGACCCGTGCCCGAGGACGCCCTCAGCTCATTGCCCCGGGCCTCCGGAACCACGGATTCCGATGATCGGCGAGGTGCCATGGAAGTCTTGCTTGTGAGGTAGATCACTCTTACAGTCGGAATACTGTCCTATTCACTCCTGTTTACCGATTCTGTGAGGTTTTCCGTCCTGTCTGTGTGGCTCGTTGAGCGGCTGCACATCGATCTCTGTCGTCTGACCGGCTCCCTCTGTCGCTGATCGCGCTCTGACGAGCGCTCGATCGCACGACCCCTCACCCACCCCCCTTCGCATGCCCCTCTTCGGCATGCCGTCTTTCGGAGCCTTTCTCATCGTGAAGAGATTCTCTTTCTCCCTGCAGTTGCTGCTGGGCCTGGCCGTGGGCGTGGCCCTCGGCTTCGCCGCCCGCGTCTGGGACGTGGCCTGGCTCGCCAACACCCTCACCGAAGTCGGAAAGATCTTCGTCCAGCTGCTCAAGCTGGCAGTGCCGCCGCTGGTGTTCACCGCTGTGGTGGTCAGCGTCGCCAACCTCCGCAACGTCAACGGCGCGGCCAGGCTGGCGGGCAAGACGCTGTTCTGGTTCCTGGCCACCGGGCTGATCGCCGTCATCATCGGCATCGGACTCGGCCTGATCATCAACCCCGGCCAGGGCGTCACCCTGAGCACGGCGGGTGCGAAGGCGCCCGAGAGCGTCGGCACCTGGGTCGACTTCCTCACCGGCATCATCCCGACAAACATCGTCACGGCGTTCACCGAGCTCAACGTCCTCCAGATCGTCTTCCTGGGGATCGTCCTCGGCGCGGCGGCCATGGCGATCGGCGAGAAGGCCGAGCCGTTCCTCACCTTCAGCCGCTCGATCCTCGAACTGGTCCAGAAGGCGCTGTGGTGGGTCATCCGCCTGGCCCCCATCGGGACCGCCGGCCTGATCGGCAAGTCGGTCGCCACGTACGGCTGGGACCTGCTCGCGCCGCTGGCCAAGTTCAGCCTCGGCGTCTACATCGGGTGCTTCATCGTCCTGCTGGCCGTCTACCCGACGCTGCTCGCGGTGGTCGGCAAGGTCAACCCGATCACGTTCTTCCGTAACGCGTGGCCCGCGATCGAGCTGGCCTTCGTCTCCCGTTCCTCGGTCGGCACGCTGCCGCTGACGCAGAAGGTCACGATCGAGCGTCTGGGCGTCGACCGCGACTACGCCTCCTTCGCCGTGCCGTTCGGCGCGACGACCAAGATGGACGGCTGCGCCTCGATCTACCCGGCGCTGGCGGCGATCTTCGTGGCACAGGTCTTCAACGTCCCGCTGGGGATCGGCGAGTACCTGCTGATCGCGTTCGTCTCCGTGGTCGGCTCGGCCGCGACGGCCGGTCTGACCGGCGCGACCGTCATGCTCACGCTGACGCTGAGCACGCTGGGCCTGCCGCTCGAGGGCGTCGGCCTGCTGCTCGCCATCGACCCGATCCTGGACATGATCCGCACCGCGACCAACGTCGCGGGACAGATCGTGGTGCCGGTCCTGGTCGCCCGCGGCGAGGGCCGGATCGACGAGGCGGTGCTCCACGCTCCTCCGCAGCCGCTCGACGAGGCTCCGGTGAGCGCGCCGCGCATCTCGGGCGAGCCCGCGATCGCATAACGTCCTCCTCCGAATGAGAAGACGGGGCGGCCCGCGCAGGGGCCGCCCCGTCTTCTCGTGTTCCAGGAGTGTTCCAAGCGTGGTCCACCCAGGCCAAACTGGCCGAATTCCGGTACATTCACACAACCCCTATCTGTGAAATCCGGAGTACGCGTATGGCCCACCTGCTGGACACCTTGGACGACGAGGTCCCCATCACCTATGGGCAGTTCATGCTCCGTGGCGTGAGCGGGCTCCAGGGCGTCGACACCCGGGTCCACCTGGCCGAGCTCGACCGTCAGGTCTACCTGTACGCCAGCGCCGAGCACAGTCGCGTCAGGGTGGAGGTGTGGGACGGCCCGCCGCCGCCGTGGGAGGGGCACGGCAAGCTCGTGGCCGACGCCCGGTGCGTGGCGGAGACCGGGGTCGTGGCCGTCACGCCGTACATGTCCGCGGCGTCGGGGCGCAGCGTGCTGATCGGCCCCGCCTTCTTCGAGTACGGCCTGCACCTGTACGCCCACAACTCCGAGCGGCTGCTGCGCTTCTGGCCGATCAGGGACGTGTTCGACCCGGCCCTGCACCTGCGCCCCGACGGCGTGGACGACGACGCGAAACCGGTGGAGATCGTGGAGGCGCGGTCGTCGCTGGGCGACTGGGTCTCGACCAGGGTGCTCGGCTCGTCCGAGCCGCCCGCGCCGCCCGCCCCGCCGGCGGTGGAGGAGGACTGGCCGCTCGACCACGAGCACGAGGTCAGGCTGGCCCAGCTGCTCGGCGACCTTCGGCCGCGGTTGATGACGCGCCCGCCGACCTGGCTGCTCGACACCGACGAGGGCAACCGCAGCCGCTATCTCAACGAGCTGCGCAGCTCGGTGGCCGCCGCCAGGCGCCTGAACCCTGACGGGCTGCCCACGTTCCAGCTCTCGTTCGGCGAGCTGGTGGAGCGGCCGCATCCGGGGCTGAGCTACCGGCTGTGGCAGTGGCGCCCGATCGCCCCGCCCGCCGATCCGGCGACGCTCGCCGGGACGGAGGCCCGCGACCGCGAGGCTGCCGCCGTAGAGGGAACCGCCCGAGAGGCGACCGCCGGAGAGGCGCCAGGTCGGGAGGCCACCGGCCGGGAGCACGCCGCGACCGTCGGCACGGAGATCTCCGGCACCGGCCGCCCCGACTCTGCGACCTTCGAGACGGGGCACACCACGACCGAGCACACCGAAACGGTGCCGGACGGGATCGACCGCGCCTGGGCCGAGCGCAACGGGACCGCCACCACCGCGACCACGACACGCGGGATCACGACATCCCAGATCACGGCAGCCGAGATCGCGACGCCCCAGTCCGAGCCCGCCGCGACCAGACCTCCTGAGACGCTCACCGCCGAGCGCGAGGTGCGGGCACTGGACGTGCTGCGCAGGCGCCGGCTGGTGACCGGCATCGTGACCGTGCTGCGTGAGGAGAACGGCGTCGTCGAGGTCCGCGACGCCGTCCCCGCCGAGGTCGCCAGGGTCCTGGCCGCGGAGAAGGCCTGGGCTCTGGACTGACCGCCCTGCCTACTCGCTGGCCTCGCCCTTGGCCCTGATGAGCGACTCCAGCTCGGCGGTGGCGCGGCGGGCTCGGGCCTTCTCGCTGCCCTGGATGCCCATCGCGCCCACCGTCATCCCGTCGGAGAAGTCGATCTTCGGCCACGGATCGCCTTCGAGCAGCGTGACGTCGAGCACCTCGGGCCAGGTGTAGCGGTGGGTGCGCAACACGTTGACGACCGTGATGCCCTCGTCGTCCGCCTCGACCCTGACCCTGCCGAGCCGGTGCAGCACCCAGGCGACCGCGCACCCGAAGGCGACGATCATGATCTTGTCGGGAAGCTGGAACGGCTCGGAGATGAGCAGCGCCATCACGATCGCGCCGACGACGATGAGAGCCGCGAAGCCGTAGGCCACATATCTCCCCTTGACCGGCCGCCAGGTGAGGGGCAGGGGCGGAGGATTGACTGGCTCAGGCATCTCGGCTCTCGCTGGGTCGGAAGCGTTCAATTCGACCAAGGAAAACTATCGCAGCCCACGCAGCAGCAGCGCCGTCTCCAGCGCCGCCACCGTGGACTCGTAGCCCTTGTCCTCGACGCTGTCCGGCAGCCCGCTCCTGGCCACCGCCTGGTCGAGTGTGTCGCAGGTGAGCACGCCGTTGCCGACGGGCGTCTCCTCGTCGAGCGAGATCCTGGTGAGCCCCGCGGTGACCGAGTCGCAGACGTAGTCGAAGTGGGCGGTCTCACCGCGGATCACCGCGCCGAGCGCCACCACCGCGTCGTGCCTCCTGGCCATGGCCTGGGCCACGACGGGGATCTCCAGCGACCCCGCGACGCGTACCACCGTGGCGTTCGCGCCGCTGTCCTGGGCCGCCTGTACGGCCCGCGCGACCAGCTGGTCCGTGATCTTCCCGTGCCAGCTGGCCGCCACGATGCCGACGCTCAGCCCCTCCGCGTCGACCGACGTCGCGGCCGGCCTGCCCTCTCCGCTCACAGCTCGTGCCCCAATCGCTCGCGCTTGGCCCTCAGGTAGCCCTCGTTGTAGGGATTCGCCGCCACCGGCATCGGCTCGCGGCCCAGCACCTTGATGCCGTAGCCGTCCATGCCGCGCAGCTTGGCCGGGTTGTTGGTGAGCAGCCTGACCGACTTGACGCCGAGGTCTGCCAGCATCTGCCCGGCGTTGGAGAACTCCCTCGCGTCGATGGGCAGGCCGAGCTCCAGGTTGGCGTCGACGGTGTCGCTGCCGTTGTCCTGCAGGCTGTAGGCCTTGAGCTTGGCCAGCAGGCCGATGCCCCTGCCCTCGTGGCCGCGCAGGTAGACGACCACGCCGCGGCCCTCCTTCGAGATGGCCGCCATCGCGTGGTCGAGCTGCACGCCGCAGTCGCAGCGCAGCGAGCCGAACACGTCGCCGGTCAGGCACTCGGAGTGAGCGCGCACCAGGATGTTCTCGCCGTCGCCCAGCTCGCCGAGCACCAGGGCGACGTGCTCGCCGCCGTCGAGGGCGCTGGCGTAGCCGTACGCGCGCCACATGCCGTACGCGTTGGGCAGCCTGGTCTCGGCGACCCTCGTGACCATGCTCTCGGTGCGCCGCCGATGGTCGACGAGCTGCTCGATGGAGATGAGCGCGAGGTCGTGCCGGTCGGCGAAGACCCGCAGCTCGGGCAGCCTGGCCATGGTGCCGTCGTCGTTGACGATCTCGGCCAGCACGCCTGCGGCGCTGAGCCCCGCCATGCGGGCCAGGTCGACGGCGGCCTCCGTGTGGCCCCTCCTGGCCAGGACGCCGCCCTCGTGGTAGCGCAGCGGGAAGATGTGGCCCGGCCGTACCAGCTCCTGGGGCTCGGTGGCGGAGTCGGCCAGCGTGCGGATGGTCTTGGCCCGGTCGGCGGCCGAGATGCCGGTGGTGACGCCGTCGCGGGCGTCGACGCTGATGGTGTAGGCGGTCCGCATCCGCTCCTTGTTCTGGAACACCATGAGCGGCAGGCCGAGCCGGTCGAGCTCCTTGCCCTCCATAGGCACGCAGATGACGCCGCTGGTGTGCCGGATGGTGAAGGTCAGCAGCTCGGGCGTGGCCTTGGCGGCGGCGAAGATGATGTCGCCCTCGTTCTCGCGGTTCTCGTCGTCGACGACCACGACGGGCCTGCCCTCGCGGATGTCGTGAACGGCCCGCTCGACCGAGTCGAAGGAGACGCTCATGCCGGCACCGCCGCCGCCTGTGCCGTTCTGTACTGCTTCAGCCAGCTGCGGAAGCCGAGCAGGACCAGCACGAGGAAGACCGCGTAGACCGCGCCCGAGACCACCAGGCCCGAGGTGAACGCCAGCGGGACGCCGACCAGGTCGACCAGGACCCAGATCCACCAGAAGTCGATCAGCGCCCTGCCCTGGGCGAAGGTGGCCACCGCCGAGCCGACGAAGATGTAGGCGTCGGGCCACGGCGCCCACGAGATGTTCAGGCCCATCGAGTTGAGCCACATGAACAGCAGCGCGACCACGACCGTGCCGACCACCATGGTGCCGATCAGCGCCGAGCGCTCCTTCAGCGAGGCGGGCCGTACGGCCAGGCCGCCGTCGTCGCGCCTGCCCCTGCTCCACTTGTACCAGCCGTAGACGGCCAGGGCGCCGAACAGCACCTGCTTGAGTGCGTTCCCTGTGATGTGGGCGTTGATGGAGGCGATGAACAGCAGCACCGCGCCGGTGAGCTGCACCGGCCACGTCCACATCGACCTGCGCATCGCCAGCACCACGGTCGCCAGGGCGGCGACGTTGCCGATCAGGTCGGTCCAGTAGACGGGCGTGCCGAAGACGGTGAAGTCGCCGCTCACTTGGTCACCACCAGCTTCTCGACGTACTTCGCGATCACGTCCACCTCGAGGTTGACCACGTCGCCCTCGCTCCTGCCGCCCAGCGTCGTCAGTTCGAGCGTCGTCGGGATGAGGCTGACGCCGAAGCTCTCCTCGTCCACGGCGGTGACGGTGAGGCTGATGCCGTCGACGGCGATCGAGCCCTTCTCTGCCACGTACCTGTTCAGCTCCGCGGGCAGCGAGAACCGCACGTCGTCCCATCGCTCGCCGGGCTCGCGCGACAGCAGGACGCCGGTGCCGTCGACGTGGCCCTGCACGATGTGCCCGCCCATGCGCTGGTCCGCCCGTACGGCCCGCTCCAGGTTGACCCGCGCACCGCTCTCCACACTCTTGAGCGAGCTCCTCTTGAGCGTCTCCCTCATCACGTCGACGGTGAACACCTCGTCCTCGACGTCGACGACCGTCAGGCACACGCCGTTGACCGCGATCGAGTCGCCGTGCTTGGCGTCGGAGGTGACGACCTTGCCGCGTACCGACAGCCTCGCCGCGTCGCCCAGGGGTTCGACGGCGACGATCTCGCCGAGCTCTTCCACAATTCCGGTGAACATCAGTGCTCCTCAGTAGCGGGGCGGGCGATGATCCGCAGGTCCGTCCCGATGGGGGTTACTTCCTCGAAGACCAGCCGGTGGGTGTCGGCGATCGTCCGCACCCCCGCCTGTCCGAGCGCGGCGCTCCCCGAACCGAGCAGCGCGGGCGCCAGGTAGGCGATGACACGGTCGACCAGCCCCTCCCTCATGAAGGAACCAGCGAGGGTCGCGCCGCCTTCCAGGAACACGCTGACGACCTCCAAGCGGGCCAGCTCGGCCAGCAGGGCGTGCAGGTCGAGGCCGCCGTGCGCCGACCTCGGCAGGCGCAGGACGGGGATCCGGAGGTCGGTCTCGGCGTCGTCGGCGACGGCCACGAGCGTGGGGGCCTCGGCTGACAGGACGCCGGCGTGCGCGGGGGTGCGCGCCTCGGTGTCGACGACCACCCGCAGCGGCTGCCGGTACGGCTCCCGCCCCGCGCCACCCGCCGGCCCCAGTCCCCGGGACGCCAACCGGGACGCGCCCGGTCGGGAACCCAGGCCGGTTGCCGCCGAGCCGTCCGAGGCAGGACCGGCCTGCGCCGCACCGGACTGTGCCGGACCAGGGTCAGTCGGACCGGAGGCGGTCAGATGGGGTTGGGTTGGTGAGGATGGGGCCGGGCGGGCGGTGAGGCGGGGGTTGTCGGCCAGGACGGTGCCGATGCCCGCGATGATCGCGTCGGACTCGGCGCGCAGGCGATGGACGTCAGCCCGCGCCTCCGGCGAGGTGATCCACTGGCTCGTGCCGTCCTCCGCCGCGGACCTGCCGTCGAGCGTGGCGGCGAACTTCCATGTGACGTGGGGCCGGCCCTTCCGCATGTACGTGAGCCACTCGGCGTTACCGCGCTCGGCCTCCTCGGCCAGCACCCCGACCTCGACGCCGACCCCGTGGGCGCGCAGTTGGCCGGCCCCGCCCGCCGCCTGCGGGTTGGGGTCGGGAACGGCGATCACCACCCTGGCGATCCCCGCCTTCAGCAACGCCTCCGCGCAGGGACCCGTGCGCCCGGTGTGGGCGCACGGTTCGAGCGTCACGTAGGCGGTGCCGCCCCTGGCGCGCTCGCCCGCCTCGCTCAGCGCCACGACCTCCGCGTGCGGTCCGCCCGCGTAGGCGTGGAAGCCCTCTCCCGCGTGCGCTCCCGACGCGTCGACGATCACGCACCCGACGACCGGGTTGGGGCTGGTGGTGCCGCGACCCAGCGCGGCCAGCCTGACGGCCCTGGCCATGTGCAGGGCGTCGTCGCTCGCGGGGTTTGTGGGTACGGCAATGCCCGGCCTTGACTGGGCGGGTTCGTCCACCCCCGGACCTCCTACTCGCCAGTAGCTCTCAGCTACGGCGGGCCCCGGGGATGACAGGGTGCTGCGACGCATGCACCACAGAGGCGCCCGGCTGGACACCGGACACCCGCGCGCTTCCTCCCATCCGGACTTTCACCGTCGGTCCCGGAATTTCACCGAGTCAACCGGCCGATGGCATCGGCCGGGTCGCGGACTGTCACCGCCGGTTCGGATTTTCACCGACCCCGGAGCACGCTAGCTCTGTTCTCGTCCAGTGTGCCATGCCCGAAAAGCCCGGCGCGACCACCCCCGCCAACAAACCTAAACAAACGCTTGGTCGTACGCATCACCGCAGGCCGGAGGAGTCCCGAGAATCGCAGCTGGTAGGCGCGAGCCCGCGAGGTCGAGGTGTGTGTGAGGGATCGGAGTTGACGGACGCCGTTGGGAGGTCAGCCACCGGCGCCCGAGGAGCGTCCCTTCGGAGGACGGGTCCACGCGCCGGGCGGAGGCGCCCGACCCGGCGTGCCGTACGAGAAACCCGGAAGTCACGCCGCCATGAGGCGGCGGGCGCGGCGGGCGTCAGGGGCGTAGCGGACCTGGGCCGGCACGAACCCGAGCCCCGTGTGCAGCGCCCGCAGCGACGCGGTCGCCCACAGGTCGCCCACCGGCGTCGCGGGCAGCCCGTACAGCCGGCGCGCCCACCGCGGCAGCGTCGCGAACGCCAGCAGCGTGAGCGCGGGCAGCATCGGCTTCAGCGGCGCCAGGTACAGCGGCAGCGGCGCGTTGAGCGACATCCGCAGCGGGTGGGCCGCCTCCGGCACGAAGCGCAGCCCCGGCCGCGCGGCGCCGATGTAGTCGCTCAGTTCGCCCGCCGACCCCGGCACCTCCTCCGGCGACAGCCCTACCACCTCGGCCGCCGACCGCCATTCGGCGACGAACCTGTCAGCCTCCTCGTCGCTCAGCCGCACCCCCGCCCTGCGGGCCACCGACAGGTAGGAGTCGACCTCGCCGACATGCACCCAGCGCAGCGCCTCGGGCTCGTCGAGACGGAACCGCTCGCCGGTGTCGGGGTCGAGCGCCGTCAGCGTGGCATGGATCTTCCTGACCCTGGCGCCCGCGCGCTCGACCTCGGCGCGCGTGCCGTACGTGCGGACCCTGACGAACTCGGTGGTGCGCAGGAAGCGCGACCACGACTCGGCGGGGTCCAGGAGCGCGGAGTTCTGCAGCACTCCGCGCATCGCCCTGGGATGCAGGCCCTGCATGAGCAGGGCGCGGAACCCGCCCACCAGCAGGATGGGCTCGCCCATCACCCGCCAGGTCACCGATTGCGGCCCGAACAGCCCGTGATCCTCCATAAGTGTTCAATTACCCGGAAACCATGATCCTATGTCTGGGATTCGTCGGGTTCGTGTCGCGATTCCGTGACAAGCCGCTCCACACACCGCCGATTGTCACTCCAATTCGCCGGTCTGAGCAATGAGAATCGCGCCTCGAATACGTCCGCGTTGTTCGACAGAATCATTAAAGAAGGCGCGGGCATTGCTTTATCCGGGTCGCTGCTGCGAACGTGCGAACGAGGCACGAATGATCCGGGAGCACCCCCATGACCATCCCGACCCCGGCGCTCGACGCGCCCGCCGTCACCCCGATCCCCCAGGCCGTGGGGCGTTCACCAGGCCAGCTGATGTGGCTGCGTTTCAGACGCGACCGCACCGGCGTCGCCGCCGCGCTGGTCGTCGTCTTCTTCTTCCTGGTCGCCGTTTCGGCGCCGCTCATTTCCCTCGTGTACGGCAGGGACCCGTACACGCTTTACGGCCAGGAAAGCCCCGGCCTGCTGAACGACTTCGGATATCCGGTGCAGCCGAACGGAGGGGTGAGTTCGGCATTCTGGTTCGGGATCGAGCCGGGGCTCGGCCGCGACGTGTTCACCCAGCTCGTCTACGGCATCAGGACCTCGCTGCTGATCGCGGTGGTGGCCACGCTGCTGACCTCGCTGATCGGGGTGGTGCTCGGCATCGTCGCGGGATACGCCGGAGGGCGGGTCGACTCGCTCATCGGCAGGGTGATCGACATCGTGCTGTCCCTTCCCGCCGTGCTGTTCACGATCGCGTTCATGCCGGTCGTGGAGAACCTCTTCGTCAGCCCCGACGAGCAGACCCCCGTGTGGCTGCGCGCGGTCACGCTGGTCGTCGTGCTGACGGCGTTCGGCTGGGCCGGCCTGGCCAGGCTGCTGCGCGGCCAGGTGCTGACACTGAGGGAGCGGGAGTTCGTCGAGGCGGCCAGGGTGACGGGGGCCTCGCCCGCCAGGGTGGTGTTCAGGGAGCTGCTGCCCAACCTGTGGACGCCGATCCTCATCCAGTCGACGCTGCTGCTTCCCGCCTTGGTGACGGCCGAGGCGGCGCTGTCGTTCCTGGGCGTCGGCATGATCGAGCCGATCCCCGACTGGGGCCGCATGTTCCTGCGCGGCACCGAGGTCTACCAGAACGACATCACCTACCTCGTCTTTCCTGGCGTCGCCCTGCTGGTCTTCGTCATCGCCTTCAACCTGCTCGGCGACTCGGTACGCGACGCCTTCGACCCGAAGATCAAACGATAGGAGAGACATGTCCGTCCGCACGGCCTTCGCCGTACTCGCCGCCGCGGCGCTGGCGCTCACCGGCGCCTGCGCGCCGGGCAACCAGGGCGCTCCCCAACAGGGGACGAGCCCGCAGGCGGCGCCCTCCGCCCCCACCTACACCCCGCCGACGATCTCGATCGGCACCGCGGACGACTCCAGGGGCCCGGCCATCGAGCCCGAAGGCGTCGTCAAGGGCGGCACCGTCACCATGATCGACAGGGACGACTTCTCCCATCTGGACCCCGCCCAAATCTACGTCAACACCGAGGCGAACTTCGGGCTGCTCGTCCACCGCGGGCTGACCGGCTACAAGCGGGTGGCCAAGAGCGAGTACAAGCTCGTCGGCGACCTGGCCACCGACGCGGGCACCGCCTCCGACGGCGGCAAAACCTGGACCTTCACGCTGAAGGACGGGGTGAAGTGGCAGGACGGCGCGCCGATCACCTCGGCGGACGTCAAGTGGACGATCGAGCGGATGTTCGCCCCCTTCATCACCCAGGGACCCACCTACGTCCAGCAGTGGCTGACCCAGGAGGACCACCGCGCCGCCTACGAGGGGCCCTACGGCGGCAAGGAGCTCGACGCCATCGAGACGCCGGACGCCAAGACGGTCGTCTTCAAGTTCAAGGCGCCGCACGCCGACGCCAACTACGCCTTCGCGATGGGCGGGTACGGCATCGTGCCCAAGGCCAAGGACACCAAGGAGCAGTACGACAAGCAGCCCGTGGCGAGCGGGCCGTACATCATCAAGTCGCACGTCGTCGACAAGTCCTACGAGCTGGCCCGCAACCCCGAGTGGGATCCGGCCACCGACCCCATCCGTGGCGCCTACCCCGACGTGTGGAAGCTGGAGTTCGGCCAGGAGCCGCTGCAGATCACCGACCGGCTGGTCGCCGACGCGGGGGCCGACCAGCAGGCGTTCACGTTCTACGCGAGCACTCCGCCCGAGCGCCTCCAGCAGGTGCTGAGCGACCAGAACCTGGCGTCGAGGCGGATGATCAGCCCGTCGCCCTACGGCAACTACTACTACTTCAACCTCGACAGGGTGAAGGACGCCAAGATCCGTCAGGCGATCAACCACGCCTGGCCCGCCAAGCAGATCCAGCAGATCGAGGGCGGCCCCCAGGCGGCCGCGCTGCCGACGACGATCCTGAACGAGAACACCACGATCGGCTACCAGTCCTACGACCTGTTCGGCAAGGCCGCCAAACCCGAGGGCGACATCGAGAAGGCCAAGCAGTTGCTGGCCCAGTCGAGCGACCCCACGCCGACCATCGTCTACGCCTACAACCAGACTCCCGTGCAGGAGCGGGTCACGGTCGCGATCAAGAACGCGCTGGAGAAGGCGGGCATCAAGGTCGTCACCAAGCCCATGGACCGCAAGACCTACTACGACTCCATCGGCCTGGTGAAGAACGACTTCGACCTGTACTGGGGCGGCTGGGGCGCCGACTGGGCCTCGGGCTCGACGGTCCTGCCCGTCATCTTCGGCCCCGTCGCCGACGGCGCGCCGAACTACTCCCACCTGAACGACCCGGCGCTCAAGGCCGAGATGAAGAAGATCGCCGGAATGCCCGAGTTCGACGCCCAGAACGCCGCGTGGATGGCGCTGGACAAGAAGATCCAGGAGACGATCACGCCGCTGGTCGTCGCCGAGAACCGCATTGCGACGATGCTGCACGGCTCCAAGGTCGGCGGCGCGGAGATCGACCCGCAGCAGTGGATCGTCTCTCCCAACACCATCTTCGTGAAGCCGTAGCGCCACGCCCCGGGCGCTCCCACGCCCGGGGCCCCCGCCCCGCCGCAGGAGATCCCCGTGCTCCGATTCCTCGTCCGCCGCGCCATCACCACCATGGTCACGCTGGTGATCATCTCCGCGGTGACGTTCTTCCTGTTCTTCGCCCTGCCCTCCGACCCCGCGAGCCTGGCCTGCGGCAAGGTCTGCCCGCCCGAAATGCTGGCGCTGGCCAGGCACAACCTAGGCCTGGACCAGCCGGTGGTGGTGCAGTTCGTCACCTGGCTCGGCGGCGTCTTCGCGGGGCGCGACTTCCCCGGGCTCGGCCACTGCCCGGCGCCGTGCCTCGGCTACTCCTTCGTCAACCGCGCCCCGGTGTTCGAGACGATCATTGATCGCCTGCCCGTCACGATCTCGCTGACGGTCGGCGCGGCGGCGATCTTCCTGACCTTCGGGGTGGCCACCGGCATCCTCGCCGCGCTACGGCAGGGCCGGCCCCTCGACAAGATCGCCAGTATGGCCTCGCTGGTCGGCGCCTCGGTGCAGATCTACTTCGTCGGCACGCTCGCCCTCTACTTCCTGGTCTACCAGGGCAAGCTGCTTCCCGTCCCGAGCTACACCCCGCTCACCCAGAACCCACTGGCGTGGGCCGAGGGACTGCTGCTGCCCTGGGTGGTGCTGGCGATCATCTTCACCGCCAACTACACGCGGATGACCCGCTCGACGATGGTGGAGAACCTGGGCGAGGACTTCGTCCGTACGGCCCGCGCCAAGGGCATGCCCGCCCGCACGGTCGTCCTGCGCTTCGCGCTGCGCGGCACGCTCATCCCGATCGTCACCATCTTCGGCGTCGACCTCGGCACGCTCATCGGCGGCGCGATCATCACCGAGACCACGTTCGGCCTGCAGGGCATCGGCCGGCTGTCGGTCCGCGCCGTCACCTACTCCGACCTGCCGATGCTGATGGCCACGGTGCTGGTCGCCGCGGGCGCGATCGTGGTCATGAACGCCGTGGTCGACGCCCTCTACGCCGTCATCGACCCCAGGGTGAGGCTGACCTAGTGTTCCTTCACGTACGCGATCTCACCGTCGACTTCCACACCGAGGACGGCGTGGTCCACGCCGTCGACGGCCTGTCCTTCGAGGTGGAGCGGGGCACCACGCTGGGCGTCGTCGGCGAGTCCGGCTCGGGCAAGTCGGTGACGAACCTGGCCGTGCTCGGCCTGCACGACCCCCGGACCTCGCGCGTCTCGGGCCGGATCGTCTTCCAGGGCCACGACCTGCTGGGCGCGCCCCGCTCGACGATGGAACGGCTGCGCGGCAACGGGATCGCCATGATCTTCCAGGACCCGCTGACGTCGCTCTCGCCGTACCACACGGTGGGCGCGCAGATCGCGGAGGTCTACCGCAGGCACCGGCGCGCCTCCAGGTCCGCGGCATGGGAGCGGGCGATCGAGATGCTGGACAGGGTCGGCATCCCGCAGCCGAGGACACGGGCGAGGGACTTCCCCCACCAGTTCTCCGGCGGCATGCGGCAGCGGGCGACCATCGCCATGGCGCTGGTCTGCGACCCCGCGCTGCTCATCGCCGACGAGCCGACCACCGCGCTGGACGTGACCGTGCAGGCGCAGATCCTCGACCTGCTGCGCGACCTGCAGGAGCAGACCGGCACCGCCATCATCCTCGTCACCCACGACCTGGGAGTGGTGGCGAGCACCGCGCATCACGTGCTGGTGATGTACGCGGGCAGGGCCATCGAGCGCGGCACCGTCCGCGAGGTGCTGCGCGATCCCCGCCACCCCTACACGTGGGGCCTGCTCGGGTCGATGCCGAGCCTGCGCCGCCCGGTGACCGAGGAGCTCATGCCGGTGCGCGGCACACCGCCCAGCCTGATCAACGTGCCGCGGGGCTGCCCCTTCCACCCGCGCTGCGACTTCGCCGCGCTGGCGGGGCCGCAGGTGTGCTCGGACGAGCGGCCTGAGCTCGCCCCGCCCCGCGGGCACAGCGACGCCTGCTACCTCACCTCGAAGCAGAAGCAGGAGGTCCGCCCATGACGCTGCTGGAACTGTCCGGGCTGCGCAAGCACTTCCCCGTCAGAGGCGGGTTCCTGGTCAGGCGCCAGATCGGCCAGGTGCACGCCGTGGACGGCATCGACCTGTCGATCGAGGAGGGGCAGACGCTCGGCCTGGTCGGCGAGTCCGGGTGCGGCAAGTCGACCGCTGGACGGCTGGCGGCCAGGCTGCTGGAGCCGACGGACGGTCGCGTCGTCTACGACGGCCGCGACATCAGCCACGCGGGACGCCGCGCGCTGAAGCCGATCAGGCCCGAGATCCAGATGATCTTCCAGGATCCCTACTCGTCGCTCAACCCCAGGCACACGGTCGGCTCCATCGTGCGCGGCCCCATGGACATCAACGACCTCCAGCCGCCGGGCGGGCGCGACGCCAGGGTCCGTGAGCTGCTGGAGACCGTGGGGCTCAACCCCGAGCACGTCAACAGGTTCCCGCACGAGTTCTCCGGCGGCCAGCGGCAGCGGATCGGGATCGCGCGGGCGCTGGCGCTGGAGCCGCGGCTGATCGTCGCCGACGAGCCGGTCTCGGCGCTGGACGTCTCCATCCAAGCCCAGGTCGTCAACCTGCTACGGCGGCTGCAGCGGGAGCTGGGGATCGCGTTCCTGTTCATCGCGCACGACCTGGCCGTGGTGCGGCACTTCTCACAGCGGGTGGCGGTGATGTACCTGGGCAAGATCGTGGAGATCGCCGACAGGACGTCGCTCTACGAGAGGCCACGTCATCCCTACACGCACGCGCTGCTGTCGGCGGTGCCCGAGGTCGAGGTGAACGGCGCCCCCAGGGAGCGGATCAGGTTGCGGGGCGACGTCCCCTCGCCGATCGACCCGCCCTCGGGGTGCCGCTTCAGAACCCGCTGCTGGAAGGCCCAGCCGACGTGCGCGGTGGAGGAACCGCCCCTGGTCCGGCTGCCCGGCGACGACGAGGGCCACCTCACCGCCTGCCACTTCCCCGAACCGCCACCTGCCGGGACGGCCTCCTGACCTCAGCCGACGTGCGAGGCGGCCAGCTCCCTGAGCCTGTCGACCGCCAGGGCGGGGTCGGCGGCGCCGTAGACGGCGCTGCCGGCCACGAACACGTCGGCGCCCGCCTCGGCGCAGCGCTCGATCGTGTCGGCCGTGACCCCGCCGTCGACCTGCAGCCAGACCTGGCCGCCGTGCCGTTCGATCAGCGACCGCGCCCTGCGGATCTTCGGCAGGACCATGTCGAGGAACTTCTGCCCGCCGAACCCCGGCTCGACCGTCATCAGCAGCAGCATGTCGATCTCGCCGAGCACGTCCTCGTACGGCTCGATAGCCGTCGCCGGGTTGAGCGCGAACCCGGCCCGGGCTCCGGCGGAGCGGATCT
Source organism: Nonomuraea sp. NPDC049152 (assembly GCF_040648355.1). Lineage (NCBI taxonomy): Bacteria > Bacillati > Actinomycetota > Actinomycetes > Streptosporangiales > Streptosporangiaceae > Nonomuraea > Nonomuraea sp. NPDC049152. The sequence goes on from NZ_JBEZDO010000001.1 coordinate 254,208, forward strand.
GGCGCAGCGTGCGCACCGGCGCCTTGGCCGCCTCGGCGTGGATGGTGACGCTGCCCGCGCCCACCTCGGCGTACGCCGGGGCCCACCGGTCAGGGTCGGTGATCATCAGGTGGCAGTCGACCGGCGTCGAGGTGGCCTTGAGCAGGGACTCGACGATGGGCAGGCCGAGAGTGAGGTTCGGCACGAAGTGGTTGTCCATGACGTCCACGTGCAGCCAGTCGGCGTTCGGCACGCGGGCGGCCTCGTCGGCGAGACGGGCGAAGTCTGCGGACAGGATGCTGGGAGAGATCTGAACGGCCATGATGGCCCCGAGTGTATTGACTACTCCCCCAGCTGAAGCAGGGGGGGTCCCGGACGCTCTACGAGCGCCTGCCGCTTGCGCGACCCGGATCGCTCCGGAGGCCTTCCTGCTCGTCGCCGACCGCGGAAGGGAAGACCCTTGCCGACTGACACCAGCTCCACAGGCACTGCGCGCTCCGCGCTCGGGGCTGTCCCGGCTGCGCCGGGCCAGCCCTGACGGGACCCGGCTTCCTCCCCTGTCTGAAGGGGCGACCAGTTCGGCGCTCCGGGCCTGGCGAGCTCGGCCGGCAGGTCCGGCGCGGCGCGGTCAGGCCCGCCTGCGCAGCAGGGCCAGGAACATGGCGTCGGTGCCGTGGCGGTGCGGCCAGAACTGCGCGTGCGGGCCCTCCCCCAGCCCGTCGATCCCCGGCAGGAAGGCGCGGGCGTCGAGCTGCTCGATGTCGTCCCGGCGCCTGAGCACGTCGGCGACCACCACCTGGGTCTCGGCCAGATGCGGCGAGCAGGTGACGTAGGCGCCGACTCCACCGGGCCGCAGCGAATCGAGCGCGGTGTCGAGCAGGCGGCGCTGCAGCGCGCCCAGCTCGGCCACGCTCGCGGGGTCGCGCCGCCACCTGGCCTCGGGGCGGCGGCGCAGCGCGCCGAGCCCCGTGCAGGGCGCGTCGAGCATCACGCGGTCGAAGGTGCCAGGCCGCCAGGCGGGCTCGGTGCCGTCGGCGGTGATCACCGCGGCCTGCCTCGTGGTCTGCCAGACCAGGCGGGCCCGGTGGTACTGCACGTCGGCGGCCACCACCCTGGCCCCGCCCGCGAACGCGAAGGCCGCCTCCCCGGTCTTGCCCGCGGCGAGGTCGCCGTACGTGGCGATCGCGTCGAGCAGGCCCGCCTTGCCGCCGGGGCCCGCGCACATGTCCAGCCACCGGTCATCAGGCCCGTCGACGGGCACCCTGGTGAGCGCGAGCGCGACCAGCTGGCTCGCCTCGTCCTGTACGGCGGCGCGGGTCTCGGCCACCGCGAGGATCTGCCCGGGGTCGCCCTCCTGCAGATAGGCCGCGTACGGCGAGTAGCGGCCAGGCTCGGCGCCCGCCTCCTCCAGCTCCTCGACCGAGCTGCGCCCCGGCCTGGCGACGAGCGTCACCACCGGCCTGGCGTTGTCGGCGGCCAGGAGGCCGGCAGTCTCCTCCGCGTCACGGCCGAGCGCGTCGCGGAAGGCGCTGACGACCCAGCGGGGATGGCTGTGGGCGATCGCCAGATGGCCGATGGGGTCGGTGTCGGCGGAAGGGGCGACGATGTCGATCCACTCGTCGAACGTCCTGGAGGCGATCTTGCGAAGGACGGCGTTGGCGAAGCGGGAGGCGCCGGTGCCGATGCGCAGCCGTACCAGGTCGACGGTGGTGCCGACGGCGGCGTGCGGGGGGACGCGCATCTTGAGCAGCTGGTGGGCGCCCAGGCGCAGCGCGTCGAGGACGGCGGGATCGGGCTCGCGGTCGCCGCACATCGCGATGATCGCGTCGTAGCTGCCGAGGCCGCGCAGCGTGCCGTAGGCCAGCTCGGTCGCCAGGGCCGCGTCCCTGCCCTTCAGCCCCCGCTCACGCAGCAGGCGCGGCATGAGCAGGTTGGCGTAGGCGTCGCGCTCGTCGACCGCTCTCAGCAGGTCGTAGGCGGCGTTGCGCGCCTCGTCCCGCGTCGGCCGTCGTCCAGGGCCACCCGCGGGACCCCTGCCGCCCGACGACCCCCTGCCGCCCGAGGAACCGCGCCCGCCCGAGGAGCCACCCGACGGGCCGCCCTGGCCACGGCCGCCCGAAGACCCGCGGCCTCCTGCGGACCCGCGGCCGCCCGAAGAGCCCCCGCGGCGGGTGCCGCCGCCGGAGGACGCGCCCCGCTCAGCCATCAGACCAGCCGATCCGCTGCCGTGGCGCGCACCCCGCGCGCCCACTCGCCCGCCGACATGAGCCGCTTGCCCTGCGGCTGCACCTCGCCCAGCTCCACCGGGTGGGTGCCGGTGCCGACCAGCACGCTGTTCCTGCTTACGACGAGTTCGCCGGGCGCCAGCGGCTCGGCCGAGCCCGCGAGCCGTACGGGACCGAGCTTGATCCGCTGCTCGCGGAAGGTCGTCCACGGGCCGGGGTTGGGTGTGCAGGCGCGTACCAGCCTGTCCACGCGCATCGCGGGCGCCTTCCAGTCGATCCGCGCGTCGTCCACGGTGAGCTTCGGCGCGACGGACACCCCTTCGAGCGGCTGGGGCCGCGCTTCGAGCGTGCCGTCCTCGATCCCGTCGAGGGTCGCGGCCAGCAGCCCGGCTCCCGACTCGGCCAGCCTGGCGAGCAGTTCGCCGCTGCTGTCGGTGGGCCTGATCTCCTCGGTGACCACTCCGTAGAGGGGGCCCGCGTCGAGCTCCTTCACGATCTGGAAGGTGGCCGCGCCGGTGATCTCGTCGCCGTGGAGGACGGCGTGCTGCACGGGGGCCGCTCCCCGCCACGCGGGCAGCAGCGAGAAGTGCAGGTTGACCCAGCCGTGGCGCGGGATGTCGAGCGCGGCCTGCGGCAGCAGCGCCCCGTAGGCCACGACGGGGCAGCAGTCGGGAGCCAGCGCCTTCAGCCGGTCGAGGAAGGCGGGGTCGCTCACCTTGGCGGGCCGCAGCACCTCGATGCCCTCGGCGGCGGCCAGGTCGGCCACGGGGCTGGGGTGCAGCGCGCGGCCGCGGCCCGCGCGGGCGTCCGGGCGGGTGACCACGGCCACCACCTCGTGGCGCGGCGAGTCGATCAGGGCGCGCAGCGAGGGCAGCGCGGTCTCGGGTGTGCCGGCGAAGACCAGGCGCATCGTCAGAGGGCCCTCCCGCCCGTGGCGTGGGGTGAGAACTTGACCGTGGGAGCCGACAGGCCGCTCCACTCGGCCTCGCGGATGGCCTTCATCGCCAGCTTGCGCTGCTTGGGGTCCATCCTGTCGATGAACAGGATGCCGTCGAGGTGGTCGGTCTCGTGCTGGAAGCACCTGGCCATCAGGTCGGTGCCTTCGAGCACGACGGGCTCGCCGTGCATGTCGAAGCCCTTGGCGACCGCGCGGATGGCGCGCGGCGTCGGGTACGACAGCCCGGGGAAGGACAGGCAGCCTTCCTCGCCCTCCTCGTCGAGGTCGGCGGACAGGTCGAGGTCGGGGTTGATCAGGTGTCCCAGCTGGTCGTCGACGTAGTAGGTGAAAACACGCAGGCCGACGCCGATCTGCGGGGCGGCCAGGCCCGCGCCCGGCGCGTCCATCATCGTGTCGGTGAGGTCCTTGACCAGCTTGCGCAGCTCCTTGTCGAAGTCGACGACCGGGGCCGCCGGGGTGCGCAGCACCGGGTCACCGAACAGCCGGATCGACTGAATGGACAAGGGGTACTCCGTTTCGCATAGATGGGATCACCCCAGTTTACTGGTGAGAACCGCCAACCCTCCCCCAGAGAACCAGCCCGCCGGCCACCTGTTGACGATCTCGGACTATCCGGGCGCGTCGCCTGTCGCCATCGCCCTCATCGACCTGGCCTTCATCGCCGCCTTCCTGGCCGCCTTGGCCACCCCCTGGTCGCCGTGGTGATTGGCCAGCAGGTCGAGCACGGCAACCGTGTCGGGGTGGTCGACCGAGGCCATCTCGCCGACCAGGCGCACCAGCTCCTCGCCGGCCTCCAGCACGTCGAAGGAGCCCATCGCGCCGGGCGCGTCGGCGAAGTAGAGCAGCGCGGCCAGGGAGTCGATCGCGATCCAGGTGTGGTCGTCGGGGTTGAGCGGGGGCGCGGCCAGGTCGCGGATGTGCAGCCACGAGGCGGCGTAACGCCACATGAGCGGCTCGTCGAGGGCCTTGCGGACGGGCAGCTCGGCCTCGGGGCCCAGCTCCTCCAGGATGGTGCCGACCGCGCCGCGCTGGCCCGCCGTGCCCGAGGCCGCGACCTGGACCAGCTCGTGGGCGGCCGACTCTGGCGAGCGGCGCTCCAGCCAGTAGGCGACCACGCTCGGCGTGACCGCGCCAGTGATCATCGCCTCGACCAGCTCGGCGGCGGCGTAGTCGGAGTAGACCTCGACCTCGGCGGCCGTCGGCACGTCGTGGCCCTCGCGCAGCAGGTCGCGGCGGATCGCCCACACGCCGAGCGGGGTGAGCCTGAAGTGGCCCGTGGTGGTCTGTTCGACCAGACCGCAGTATTCCAGCAGCGCCAGCGCGTCGTAGAGCTCGGCGGGCAGGACGGAGGCCAGGCGGCGCAGCTCGACGGCGCCGGGCTCGCAGGCCACCTCGTGGGACTGGAGGATGCCCTTGGCCAGCGTGGCGGCGGCCACGCCGGTGCGCACGGAGTAGATGGTGGCCAGCGTCTCAGCCAGGTGCTCGTCAACCACGGCGGACCCGCTGAGCCCCTCCTCGGCGCGGTCGAGGACGTCCATCACCACGCCGTCCCAGAACTCCAGCGTCGCCTCGACGGACAGCTGGGGGGACAGAGGGCCGCGGCTCGCCGTACCCCTCATGATCTGGAGCATCCCCGTGTTGACCGCGACCACCCACAGCAGCCGCAGGCGCTCGGCCACCAGGCCGAGCGCGGTGACGGCCGCCTCGGCGTCGGCGGGACGCAGCAGGCCGTGCTCGGTGACGGGGCGGGTGCCCGTCCACGCCGTCAGGCGCAGGGCGTCGGCGACCAGCGGCACCCCTGGCACGCCCCTGGCCAGGTCGGCGTCGGCCGCCAGGGCGACCGGCGGGAAGACCAGGCCTTCGACGTGCTTGTCCTCGATCGGAGGAGGCTTGCGCAGCTCGGTGAGGTCGAAGACGTTGTTTGCCACTCACGAAACTTACTGCACAGCCGTCACAGGGAGGTACCGATCGCGCGGGAGCGGGCCTTGAAAGCGGCCTTCCTCGCGGCCTTGGCGAGGATGCCGTCGGGGATGGATCGGCCGAGCAGTTCGAGCACCTCGACCACGTCGGGGTGGTCGACCCGCCACATCTCCTCGATCACATGTGCGGGCGGTCCCGAGGCGGCGATGTTCTCGGCGAAGATCTCGGGATCCTCCTCGGCGGCGGGCATGGCGAGGGCGAGCATGTCGACGCTCACCCACAGCAGCTCCTCCTGGGTGAGCGGGGGCGCGGGCAGGCCGCGGGCCGTCAGCCAGTGGATTGCGTGCGGGCGCAGCTCCTGGTCCTCCAGGCAGGCCCTGACCGCTCTCTCGGCGGCGGAGTCGAGCCGGTCGACGATGGTGACGGCGATGCCGCGCGCCACCGCGGGCGCGCCTCCCGCGGCCGACAGCAGCTCGGCCGCGGCCTCCACCGCGCTCCTGCGCTCCAGCCAGCGCTGGATGTCCTCCTCGGCCAGCTCGGTGGGGATGCCGGACAGCAGCCCCTCGATCAGGCCCATCGCGTCGGCCTCCGCGAGGTCCTCCGCCTCGGGCGCGTCGAGGCCGTGGGCCAGGTAGCGCAGGCGCATGCCGTAACACGCGAGCGGGGTGAGCGTGACGGCGTCACCGGCGCGCTCCAGCAGCCCGCAGTGGGCCAGCCGGTCGAGGGCGGTCTCGACGTCGGCCCCGCTGTATTCGGTCAGCTCCTCCAGGTACTCGGCGACCACGGTCACCGGCGCGGGCGTCTGCAGGCGGTAGAGCATGTCGAACAGGTCGTAGAGCTCCTCGTCGAGCTCGGCCGAGCCGGTGACCTGGCCGCCCGTGTCCTTCTCCAGCAGGAACTCCACCGTGCGCGCCCACGACTCCAGCGGGTCGTCGGAGCCGGGCAGGCGCCCCAGGTCCCACAGCAGGCCCGGGTACGGCAGGGGCGCGGCCGCGGCGTCCTTGGCCCGCAGCCGTCCCTTCGCCGTCGGCGTGGAGCCGCGCTCGGCCACCCACGCGCGCAGCCGCCGCGCGTCGGCCAGGATCGGCACCGCCTCGACGGCCGCCACCAGCTCCGTCCTCGGCGCCGGCCGTACGGCGGGCAGCGGCGCGCACGCGGGGCAGTCACACGGCGCCTCCCCCAGCTCGGGCAGATCGCCCGCGGGGATGGCGACCGACTGTTCGAGCGACTCGGGCCCGATCGAGCTGAAAAGGCTCTTGGCCATGCCGAAGTTGGCCGGGTCGGCCAGCGCGGTGGCCATCTCGGGCTCGATCTCCGCCAGCTTGGCGCGCATCTCCCGCGCGCTGTCCGCCGAGATCTCACCGAGGTCGAGCAGGAAGTCGACGAGCGTGCGCGAGGCCGCGACGGTCTCCTGCGCGCTCTCGGGCGGCGCGATGACCTTGCGCGGGTAAATCGACAGCAGCAGCTCTTCGAAGGTGGCGGGAGTGAACTCGCCGAGCTCGGTCACGTTGAGGTAGTCGCTGGCGTAGTCGCAGAGCAGGCGGATCTCGTCCGCGTCCACGTCGACTTCGTGCGCCCGACCCCAGGCGCGCAGATCGTCGATGGCTCGGTTCACCCATTCGATCGACACAGGGTGACGCTAACGGAGTACTTACGCCCGCGCGAATCGGGGAAAGGGGCTATATCAGGTCGAGAGGGTCAACACTTACCCTCACGACATCCTGCGCCTTACGCGCCGCACGCACCCCAGTGGCCCCTTTCAGCGCAATGGCCAACTGCGGACCCAGGGATCGCGGGACCCGGATCATCGCGCGCTCCTGCTCGCCTTCGGCGCGTCGCGTCTCCACCGGCACCGGGCCGAGCACCTGCGCCTCCTGCGGCAGCCGTACCTCGCCGAGCATCTCCCTGACCGCCGAGGGCGCGCCGGTGAGCGTCGCCATGCGCACCGCAGGAGGGAATCCGAGCTCCGTCCTGTCGGCCAGCTCGCGCTCGGCGTGGGTGATCGGGTCCCAGCGCAGCAGCGCCTGTACGGCCGGCATCGCGGCGTCGGCCAGCACCACCAGCTCGGCGGCGGGACGCAGCAGTGCGGCGGCGTTCATCCAGCGCCGCACGGCCTCCTCCCCCGCCCTCAGGTCGGCCCTGCCCAGCATCGCCCAGCCGTCGAGCAGCACCCCCGCCGTGTAGCCACCCTCGGGGACGGGCTCGGCGCCGGGCGTGGCCACCACCAGCGCGCGTCCTGGCCCGACCGTGGCCAGCACCCCGTCGCGCCCCGAGGTCTTCACCGGCACCGAGGGAAAGGCACGGCCCAGCTCCTCCGCGGTGCGCCTGGCGCCCACCACGGAGGCGCGGATCCTGTTGTCACCGCACGAAGGGCACCGCCAGTCGCCCGCGATCCGCCCGCACCACTTGCAGTAAGGCGCCGCGTGCCCGCCGCGCAGCGCCAGCGGCCCGTGGCACCGCTGCTCGCCGGTGATCGTCGCCCGGGTCGGCGGATGCTCGCACCTGGCGGCCGACCTGCACGTACGGCAGGCCAGCGAGGGAAGGTAGCCGCGCCTGGGCACCTGCACGAGCACGGGACCCTCCTCCAGCCCCTGCTGCAGCACCCGCCACGCCAGGCTCGGCAGCCTGGCCGCGCGGGCCGCCTGGTCCTTGGCCAGCTCGCCGTCCTCCCCCGCGGGCTTGACCCGCGGCGCCACCGCCCTGATTGCCTGCCTGCCCGCCACGATGGGCCTGGCCCACTTGGTGGCGATGAGCTGGGTGGCCTCCGTCGTACGGGAGTAGCCGCCGATGAGCATGCCCGCCCCCGCCCTGTGGGCGCGCAGGGCGAGCACCTCCCTGGCGTGCGGGTAGGGGGCGAGGCGTTCGGCGTGCAGGTCGTCGCCGTCGTCCCAGATGACCACGAGCCCCAGCTTCTCCACGGGGGCGAACATCGCCGCCCTCGTCCCGACGACCGCCCTGACCTGCCCGCGCAGCGCGCGCAGCCACCTGCGGTAGCGCTCGGCGGGACCGAGGTCGGCGGTGAGGGAGACGTGCCTGCCGGGGCCGAGCGCTTCGGACAGCGCCTCGTCGGCGAAGGTGACGTCCTTGCCGTCGGGGACGACGACCACGGCGCCCCTGCCGCCTTCCAGCGTCGCCCTGACGGCCTCGGCGACGGGGCGGGCCCAGCTCGTGTTGCCCGGCAGCGCGCTCCACACCGCCCTGGGCGACCTGCCGTTCGTCAGGGCGTCGAGGAAGGAGGCGCCCATCGGGTAGGCGTCCCACGCGCCGTGACCGCCGCCCTCGCCCTCGGCGACCGGGTCGCGCCGCTCCGCCTCGACGCGGGCGTGCCTCGGCGGGACCGCCAGGCGCAGCACGTCGGCCAGCGTCCCCGCGTAGCGGTCGGCGACGGCGCGGGCCAGCCCGGCGATCTCGGGTGTGAGCACCGCCTCGGACGACACGACCCGCTCGAGGGCCATGAGCCGCCCCTCGTGGTCGCTGCCTGCCACGCGCTCCAGCAGGAACCCGTCGACCAGCTTGCCGGCGAAGCGCACCCGCACCCGCACGCCGGGCACGGCGTCGCCGTCCATGGCCTCGGGCACCAGATAGTCGAAGGGCCTGTCGAGATGCGGCAGCGGGCTGTCGACGACGATCCTGGCCACGGGGAGCTCAGCGGCCGCCACAGGGGCTCCCAGGTCACGCCTGGCCGACTCCGCTGGGCGCACGGCCTCAAGGGGCAGAAGGGCGTCGTCGGAGTCGGTCACAGACTACGTCTACCAGATGCGCAGCACCCGCCGGACGGCTCGGGGCGGCACGGCATCGGGCCTGGAGACGACGACGCCGCACCCCTCGCGGAGTGCGGCGTCGTCGTCAGGCGAGCGGTCAGAGACCGGCGGCTTCGCGCAGCGCGCCCGCGCGGTCGGTCGACTCCCACGAGAAGCCCTCACGACCGAAGTGGCCGTAGGCGGCGGTCTCGGAGTAGATCGGGCGCAGCAGGTCGAGGTCGCGGATGATCGCGGCGGGACGCAGGTCGAACACCTGGGTCACAGCCTCCTGGATCTTCTCCACGGCGACCTTCTCGGTGCCGAACGTCTCGACGAAGACGCCCACGGGCTCGGCCTTGCCGATGGCGTAGGCGACCTGGACCTCGGCGCGGTCGGCGAGGCCGGCGGCGACGATGTTCTTGGCGACCCAGCGCATCGCGTAGGCGGCCGAGCGGTCGACCTTGGACGGGTCCTTGCCGGAGAAGGCGCCGCCGCCGTGGCGGGCCATGCCGCCGTAGGTGTCGACGATGATCTTGCGCCCGGTGAGGCCGGCGTCACCCATGGGGCCGCCGATCTCGAACCTGCCGGTCGGGTTGACCAGCAGGCGGTAGCCCTCGATGTCGATGTCGCTGCCGATCCCGGCGAGCACGTGGTCGACCACGTGCTCCTTGATGTCGGGCGTCAGCATCTCCTTGAGGTCGATCTCCGCCGCGTGCTGGGTGGAGACGACGACGGTGTCGAGACGGACCGGCTTGTCGCCGTCGTACTCGATCGTGACCTGGGTCTTGCCGTCGGGACGCAGGTAGGGCACCAGGCCGGACTTGCGCACCTCGGACAGGCGGCGGGCGAGCTTGTGCGCCAGCGTGATCGGCAGCGGCATCAGCTCGGGCGTCTCGCGGCAGGCGTAGCCGAACATCAGGCCCTGGTCGCCCGCGCCCTGGCGGTCGAGCTCGTCGACGTCACCCTCGACGCGGTGCTCGTAGGCGTCGTCGACGCCCTGGGCGATGTCGGGCGACTGCGCGCCGATGGAGGCCGACACACCGCAGGAGGCGCCGTCGAAGCCCTTGTGGGAGGCGTCGTAGCCGATCTCGAGGATCTTCTCGCGGATGACGCCGGCGATGTCGACGTAGGTCTCGGTCGTCACCTCGCCTGCGACATGGACCTGGCCGGTAGTGATCAGCGTCTCGACGGCGACCCTGGACTTGGGGTCGTCCTTGAGCATGGCGTCGAGAATCGCGTCACTGATCTGGTCGGCGATCTTGTCCGGGTGGCCTTCGGTGACCGACTCGGAGGTGAACAGGCGACGTGACAACTCAGTGGCTCCTCATGCAGCGGCTGCTGACGGATGTACGGCTCGGGCGGCAGGGACACGCCAGGGCCATCGCCGAAGTGTAGCCCCACATGCCCGCGCCCCGCGAAACTGCTCCCATTCTGCCCCTTCTCAGAGGTCAGGGAGCGGATCCCGAGGCAGCATGTCGGGCTCGAACACCTCGGCGTCGGCCGCGGCGACCACCGCGGCGTACTCCTCGTCGAACTCGAAGAACATCTCGCCGACCTGGATGACGGGGCTGGGCGCCATCGTGATCGGGCCCAGCCTGGTGGCGCGGGGAAAGGCGGCGTAGAGCGAGACGGGGCGGTCGCTCCTGAGCGTCCTGGTGGCCAGGACGGAGACAGACCTGTCGGTGATGACGACAAGGAAGTTCGCGACGCCGGGCGGCCCTATCGACAGCGCGGGAAAGACATAGCGAATCTCCTCCCCCTGGCGCAGCAGAGCCCTGCAGCGATCCCTGACAGCCGACGTCACCGGCATCCCATCCCCCCTCGCCGACCCTCAGTATCCGCAGGCAGGCGGGGGTGCCGCAACAGTTGATCAGGTAACCGGCCATGCCGGAACCCGGCCTTTCCCGACCGGTCCGAGCCTCCATGTGAGATGACCCACTCGGAGCGCGGCGCGGCGGACGGCGCAGGTCCTCCGGGAGGGGTGGCGGCGCTCAGGCGGTGTTCAGGCGAGGCGGGCGGCGACCAGGTCCCACACGGCGTCGGCGAGGTCCTCCTTGGGCCCGCGCGGCACCTCGACCTGGGACCCGTCCGCGGCCAGGATGGTCGCGGCGTTGTCAGGGGTGCCGAAGGCCAGCCCCTCGCCCACCTGGTTGACCACCAGCAGGTCGCACCCCTTGCGGGCGAGCTTGGCCTTGCCGTTGGCGAGCACGTCGTCGGTCTCGGCCGCGAAACCCGCGATGACCGAAGGACGCGCGGAGCCAGGGCCGCCCGCGCGCCGCCGCTCGCCCAGCTCGGCCAGGATGTCGGGGTTCTTGACCAGCTCGATCGGCTCGGGCTCGCCCGAGGTCTTCTTGATCTTGGAGTCGTGGCGTACGGCGGGCCTGAAGTCGGCCACGGCCGCGGCCATGACGACCGCGTCGGCGTCGGCGGCGGCCGACAGCACGGCGTCGCGCAGCTCGACCGCCGACTCGACCCTGACGACCTTGGCGCCCGCCGGGTCGCCGAGCGACACGTTGGCCGCCACGAGCGTCACCTCGGCGCCGCGCGCCACCGCCGTACGGGCCAGGGCGTAGCCCTGCAGCCCCGAGGAACGGTTGCCGAGGTAGCGGACCGGGTCGAGGGCCTCGCGGGTGCCGCCGGCCGAGATGACGACCTTGCGCCCCGCCAGGTCGCGGGGACGGCCCGCCATGACGCGGAGGCAGATCTCGAAGATCTCCTCGGGATCCGGCAGCCGGCCCGGCCCCGTGTCGGCGCCGGTGAGGCGGCCCACGGCGGGGTCGATGACGATGGATCCCCGCTCGCGCAGGGTGGCCACATTGGCCCTGGTGGCCGCGTGCTCCCACATCTCGGTGTGCATCGCGGGCGCGAACACCACGGGACACCTGGCCGTGAGCAGCGTGTTGGTGAGCAGGTCGCCCGCCAGGCCGTGGGCGGCCCTGGCCAGGACGTCCGCCGTCGCGGGCGCGACCACGACGAGGTCGGCCCGCTGGCCGAGCCGCACGTGGGGCACCTCGTGCACGTCGTCCCACACGTCGGTGGTCACCGGGTGCCCCGACAGCGCCGCCCACGTGGGCTCGCCCACGAACCGCAGCGCGTCGCGGGTCGGAACGACCCGCACCTCATGGCCCGACTCGGTGAACAGGCGCAGGAGCTCGCAGGCCTTGTAGGCGGCGATGCCCGCGCTGACGCCAAGGACGACCCTCATGGAAGGGTCAGACCGCGCCTTCGATGGGCTCGGCGTTGAGGAGACCATCGGCGACCTCGCGCAGCGCGATGGACAGCGGCTTCTCCTGCGCGTGGGTCTCGACCAGGGGGCCGACGTACTCCAGCAGGCCCTCGCCGAGCTGGGAGTAGTAGGCGTTGATCTGGCGGGCGCGCTTGGCGCCCATGATGACCAGGGAGTACTTGCTGTCGACGATGTCGAGCAGCGAGTCGATCGAGGGGTTGGTGATGCCCTCGGTCGTCGGGGCAATGCCTGCCACGTTCAGACCTCTCGTCGGAATACTATGCGGTCATCAAGGCTATCAGCCTGTGGCATACGTCCTGGACGTTCGTGTTCACCAGCGTGGTATCGAACTCCTTCTCGGCCGCCATCTCGATCCGTCCGGCCTCGAGCCGGCGGGCGATGACGTCCTCGGGTTCGGTGCCGCGCCCTCGCAGGCGCTTCTCCAGCTCCTCCCACGTCGGAGGGGCCAGGAAGACCAGCAGCGCCTCCGGCATGCTCTCGCGCACCTGCCTGGCGCCCTGGAGATCGATCTCCAGCACCGTGGGCACGCCCGCGGCAAGCTTGTCGAGCACGGCCCGCCTCGGCGTGCCGTACCTGTTGCCCGCGAACTCGGCCCACTCCAGCAGCTCGCCCGACTCGATGAGCCCGTCGAACTCGGCGTTGTCGGCGAAGAAGTACTCCACCCCGTGCGTCTCACCCGGGCGGGGCTTCCTGGTGGTCACCGAGACCGACAGCCACACCTCAGGGTGTGCCCGCCGGAGCTCGGCGACGACCGTGGACTTACCGACGCCTGACGGCCCTGACAGGACCGTCAACCGTCTGGTGGCATCGTGCTGGTGCGCGTTGCCACCAGGGGGAGCGAAACCACCGCGATCCGTGCCTTCACCATCGGACCAGGACCTGTCGGTCACTTCGTTACCCCCGTCGAACCTGCGTTTCGTGTGGTACCGAGGTTAGCCCTCGTTGCCACCGAACTCGCGCTCGAGGGCAGCCCTCTGGTTCGCGCCGAGGCCCCGCACGCGGCGGGACTCGGCAATAGCGTGCCGCTCCATCAATTGCTTGGCGCGGACCTTGCCCACGCCAGGGAGCGACTCCAACAGAGCCGACACCTTCATCTTGCCGATGACGTCGTCGGTCTGCCCATCCTTGAGCACCTCAGCCAGAGAAACCGCGCCGTGCTTGAGTCGGTTCTTGACCTCGGCACGCTCTTTACGGGCCTTGGCAGCCTTCTCAAGGGCTGCGGCGCGCTGCTCAGGGGTCAGGGGAGGAAGAGCCACGCCGGGTCACCTCGAATTTCTGTCGATGTACTCGGACGGGATGGGAAACTAGCTGGTCAAGGCGTCGTTAGCAACGTCAAGCGCCGTTTCTCTCACCATAAAATCCACTTCTTCGCTCTGCGTGCCCGCACAACTACGCTGTGTGGATCAAAAAGCCCTCACTTCGCGCTTCTCGGCATTCGTCAACCGGGTTCGCAGGAATGCGATCATGATCACAGAAACCGGCCTCGGAGAGGTCGCGCAGGTCCGTGCCGGGAGGGGGTTTCCGGACAGCCGAAGCTCCGATTCGACGACGGCACAGGGGTTTCGGACACCGCACTCCGCTCCCGTGAACGCCTTGGAGGAGGGTCCACGACGGTCGCGCGAGGCCCGGAGCGCCCCGGAACCGGGTGACAGCCGGGTTTCAGGAGACCGCCGTGGCACGTGGGCTCCGCGGGGGGAACGGGGCTGGAGGGGCTTCCGGTGCGACGTCGCCGGGCCCCGCCGGAGTCCCGCTGGAGCACGCGTGGACGACGGGGGGCAACCGGTGATCAACAGTGGGCTTGACCCCGCGTGCCGTATCCAGAGATGATCATGACCGGCGGAGGGACGCGGCGATGGAGGCGGCCGTCGCGCCGGGGTCGGCCGAGCCCGTGATCGGGCGGCCGATGACGAGCAGGTCCGCGCCGTCGGCCAGCGCCTGCTCCGGCGTGGCCACCCGCGCCTGGTCCTGGCTGTCGGCGCCCGCGGGCCGCACCCCCGGGGTGATCAGCGTGATGCCCGGCCCCACGGCCGCCCGCACGCCGGCGACCTCGTGCGGCGAGCACACCAGCGCCTTCGCGCCCGCCTCCACCGACATCACCGACAGCCGCCGCACCGCGTCCTCGGGCGAGCCTTCGATCCCGATGGCGGCCAGATCCGCGGCCGACAGCGAGGTGAGCACGGTGACCGCCGCGATCTCGGTGTGCGGAGCGGCCTCCACGGCCGCCTGGATCATCGCGGGGCCTCCGGTGGCGTGCACGGTCAGGATGGCGGGCCTGAGCCGCGCCACGGCCCTCGTGGCCCCCGCCACGGTGTTCGGGATGTCGTGGAGCTTGAGGTCGAGGAAGACCTTCACGCCGCTGGCCCCCTGCACGGAGGCGATCACGTCGGGTCCGTAGCGCAGGTAGAGCTCCAGGCCCACCTTGAGGGTGCTCACGTGCGGGGTCACCAGCGAAGCCCAGCGGGCCGCGGTCTCCAGGTCAGGTGCGTCCAGGGCGACGGCGATGGGTGCGGGCGTCACAGGGAACTCTCCTCGGAGTCGACGAGCAGGTGCCGGGCGGCGCTGCCCGGTGGCCGGTGTGCCAGGCCGACGGCGTCGGCGAGGCGGTGGAAGCCCCTGGCCTGCAACAGCTCCTCGAGCTCTCGCTCGATGCGCAGGCAGGCGTAGGGGTCGTGGAACAGTGCCGTGCCCACCCCGACCGCGCAGGCCCCTGCGAGGACGAGCTGGAGGGCGTCGTGACCGCTCATCACGCCGCCGACGCCGATGATGGGCACGCCGGGGATGGCGGCGTGGACCTGCCACACGCACCGTACGGCGAGCGGCAGGATCGCAGGTCCCGACAGCCCGCCGGTGCCCGCGGCGAGCGACGGCTTGAGCGTGTCGACGTCGATGGACATGCCGAGCGGATTGTTGATCATGGAGAGCGCGTCGGCCCCCGCGTCGGCGCACGCGCGGGCGACCGCGACGACGTCGGCCACGTCGGGCGACAGCTTGGCGACGACCGGCACGTCGTAGCGCATGACCGAGCGCACCGAGGCGATCACCTCGGCCGCCGCGCCGCCGTCGCGGGCGAAGACACGCCCGCGGTCCTCGATGTTGGGGCAGGCGAGGTTGACCTCGATCGCGGTCACGCCCGGCGCGTCGGTGAGCCTGCGGGCCAGCGCCGCGTACTCGGCCACCGTGCCGCCGCCGATCGAGACGACGGTCCTGATGCCGCGCTGGGCCAGCCACGGCAGCTCGCGTTCGAGGAAGGCGTCGATGCCCGGCCCCTGGAGGCCCACGGCGTTGAGCATGCCCGAGGGCGTCTCCGCCATCCGCGGGGTGGGCCTGCCGGCCCTCGGCGCCATCGTGATCGACCTGGTGACCAGCGCGCCGAGGCGGTGCAGGTCGAAGAACTGGGCCAGCTCGCGCCCCGATCCCGCGCAGCCCGCAGCGGTGGTGACAGGGTTGGCGAGCTCGACGTGGGCCAGGAAGGTCCGCATGTCAACCGACATGTCGGGCTCCACCGCCGGGGGCGCCGAGCGCGTCGAACGGGATCGTTCCCACGTCCTCGAACCGCACGCGTTCCCCCCTGAACACAGGCCCCTCCGCGCAGGCGCGCACCATCCTGGTCACGCCGTCGTCGCCGATGACCGGCAGCACACAGGTCATGCAGATCCCGATGCCGCAGGCCATGGCCTCCTCCACCGCCACCTGGACGGGGATGTCGAACTCGATGGCCACCGCCGTGACCTGGCGCAGCGTCTCCATCGGCCCGCAGGCGTAGATGGCGTCGGCGCGCGTGTCGGCGATGACGGAGGGCAGCACGTCGGTCACCTTGCCGCGCAGCCCGAGCGAGCCGTCCTCGGTGGTGAGCGTGGTGGTCTCCGACATCCTGCGGGCC
This sequence comes from Nonomuraea sp. NPDC049152, assembly GCF_040648355.1. Lineage (NCBI taxonomy): Bacteria > Bacillati > Actinomycetota > Actinomycetes > Streptosporangiales > Streptosporangiaceae > Nonomuraea > Nonomuraea sp. NPDC049152. Next base: position 270,157 of record NZ_JBEZDO010000001.1, read on the forward strand.
CGCATCGCGCCGAACACCCGGTCGGCCGAGGCCGCGCCGAGCACGAAGTCGATGCGGCAGCCGCGCTCCATCAGCGCGTCGGCCAGCGGGAAGAGCGGGGCCGCGCCGTACTCGTCGCCGACCAGCACGCAGACTGCCGGGTCGCGGGGCAGCGGGAACGGCCGCCCCAGCGGCCCCACCAGGTCGAGCGTGTCGCGGGCGCGCCGCTCGGCCAGCCACGACGTGCCGGGGCCCGAGGCGGTGAAGACGAGTTCGACCGTGCCGCCGTAGTCGGGCTTGACGTCATGGATGGACAGCGCGCGCCTGGTCACCATCGAGGTGCGTGGCCCCCCGACGGCGACCGAGACGAAGTGGCCTGGACGGAACCGCTCGGCGACGCCGGGCGCCACCACGGTCAGCGCATGGTAGGCGTCGACCCGGCGCGTGGTCAGCACCGTGCCAGTCACCTGCACCGGAGTCCCGGCCAGACCTGATCACCCCCGCAGGGCTCGTGCGTGTTCCTGAAGGGACCGTACGCCCACATCGCCCCTCACGATGGCCTGGATGCCCGCGGCGGCCGCGGCGAGTCCCTGGACCGTCGTGATGCACGGGATGCCGCGCAGGACGGCGGCGGTGCGGATGTCGTAGCCGTCGAGGCGCGGCCCCGACTGGCCCGGGCTGCCGAACGGCGTGTTGACGATCAGGTCCACCTCACCGCCCAGGATGCGCTGCACGATCGTCGGCTCACCGTCGGGTCCCGTTCCCTCGCTCTGCTTTCGCACGATCTTGGCATGGACTCCGTTACGGCGCAGCACCTCAGCGGTGCCCTCCGTGGCGAGAATCTCGAAGCCGAGGTCGGCCAGAGCGCGCACCGGGAAGATCATCGAGCGCTTGTCCCTGTTGGCGACGGAGACGAACGCGCGGCCCTTGGTGGGCAGCTCGCCGTAGGCGCCGGCCTGCGACTTGGCGTAGGCGATGCCGAAGAACTCGTCGATGCCCATGACCTCGCCGGTCGAGCGCATCTCGGGGCCGAGCACCGTGTCGACGCCGCGGAAGCGGTTGAACGGCAGCACCGCCTCCTTGACCGCGATGGAGGCGTCGAGCGGCAGCGTGCCGCCGTCGCCGGACTCGGGCAGCATGCCCTCCGCCCGCAGCTCGGCGACGGTCGCGCCCATCATGACGCGGGCCGCGGCCTTCGCCAGCGGCACCGCCGTCGCCTTGGAGACGAACGGCACGGTACGGCTGGCGCGCGGGTTGGCCTCCAGGACGTAGAGGACGCCCGCGGACATGGCGTACTGCACGTTGAGCAGGCCGCGGACGCCGACGCCCCTGGCGATGCCCTCGGTGGCGGCGCGGATGCGCTTGATGTCGTTGCCGCCGAGCGTGATGGGCGGCAGGGCGCAGGCCGAGTCGCCCGAGTGGATCCCGGCCTCCTCGATGTGCTCCATGACGCCGCCGAGGTAGAGCTCCTCGCCGTCGAACAGCGCGTCGACGTCGATCTCGATGGCCTCGTCGAGGAACTTGTCGATCAGCACGGGGTGGCCGCCCTCCTGGGCCGCCATGTAGGTGGTGAGCGTCTCGTCGTCGTAGACGATGGCCATGCCCGCGCCGCCGAGGACGTAGGAGGGCCGGACGAGGACCGGGTAGCCGATCTCCTCGGCGATGGCCAGCGCCTCGGCGACGGTCAGCGCCGTGCCGTGCTTGGGAGCGGGCAGGCCCGCTTCGGCCAGCACGCGGCCGAACGCGCCGCGCTCCTCGGCCAGGTGGATGGACTCGGGCGAGGTGCCGACCACGGGCACGCCCGCGTCCTTCAGCGCCTGCGCGAGCCCGAGCGGCGTCTGGCCGCCGAGCTGGACGATGACGCCGGCCACGGGGCCCGTCTGCTGCTCGGCGTGGACGACCTCGAGGACGTCCTCCAGCGTGAGCGGCTCGAAGTAGAGCCTGTCGGAGGTGTCGTAGTCGGTCGAGACGGTCTCGGGGTTGCAGTTGACCATGACGGTCTCGAACCCCGCCCTGGACAGCTCGAAGGAGGCGTGCACGCACGCGTAGTCGAACTCGATGCCCTGGCCGATGCGGTTGGGCCCGCTGCCGAGGATGAGGACCTTGGGCCGCTCGCCGTACGGGACCTCGCTCTCCTCGTCGTAGGTCGAGTAGAGGTAGGGCGTCCTGGCGGCGAACTCGGCCGCGCACGTGTCGACGGTGTTGTAGACGGGACGCAGGCCGAGCGCGTGGCGCAGGTCGCGCACCCGCGACTCGCCCATGCCGCGGATCTCGCCGATCTGCGCGTCGGAGAAGCCGTGGTGCTTGGCCCGCTCCAGCGCCTCCTTCGTGAGCTCGGGGGCCTCGCCGAGCGCGCGGGCCTCCTCGTCCAGCAGCATCAGCTGGTCGATGAACCACGGGTCGACGTTGGTGGCCTCGAACAGCTCCTCTGCCGTCGCGCCCGCCCTGATCGCCTGCTGCATGGTGCGCAGCCTGCCGTCGTGGGGGGTGCGGCAGTCGTCGAGCAGCTCCTGCTTCGGCGCCACGTGCCCGGCCCACGAGAAGGACGAGCCCTTCTTCTCCAGCGAGCGCAGCGCCTTCTGCAGCGCCTCGGGGAAGGAGCGGCCGATCGCCATGGCCTCGCCCACCGACTTCATGTGCGTGGTGAGCGTCTGGTCGGCGCCGCGGAACTTCTCGAAGGCGAACCTCGGCACCTTGACCACGATGTAGTCGAGGGTCGGCTCGAAGGAGGCGGGGGTCTCCTTGGTGATGTCGTTCGGGATCTCGTCGAGCGTGTAGCCGATCGCGAGCTTCGCCGCGATCTTGGCGATCGGGAAGCCCGTCGCCTTGGAGGCCAGGGCGGACGACCGCGACACGCGCGGGTTCATCTCGATGACGATCATGCGTCCGGTGCGCGGGTCGACCGCGAACTGGATGTTGCAGCCGCCGGTGTCGACGCCGACCTCGCGGATGACCGCGATCGCGACGTCGCGCATGTTCTGGTACTCGCGGTCGGTCAGGGTCAGCGCGGGGGCCACGGTGACGCTGTCGCCGGTGTGCACGCCCATCGGGTCGATGTTCTCGATGGAGCAGACGATGACGACGTTGTCGGCCCTGTCACGCATGACCTCCAGCTCGTACTCCTTCCAACCGATGATCGACTCCTCAAGGAGCACCTCGGTGGTCGGGCTGGCGTCGAGGCCGGCGCCGGCGATGCGGCGCAGGTCGTTCTCGTCGTAGGCGAAGCCGGAGCCGACGCCGCCCATCGTGAAGGAGGGGCGCACGACCAGCGGGTAGCCCAGCTCGCCCGAGGCGGCCAGGCACTCGTCCATGGTGTGGCAGATGATCGACTTGGCGGACTCGGCGTTGAGGCCGTGCTCGCGGGCGACCTTGGCGACGATCTCCTTGAACCGCTCGCGGTTCTCGCCCGCCTGGATGGCGTCGAAGTCGGCGCCGATCAGCTCGACGTCATAGCGCTCCAGGACGCCCGCCTCGTGCAGGGCGACCGCTGTGTTGAGCGCGGTCTGCCCGCCCAGGGTGGGCAGCAGCGCGTCGGGCCGCTCCTTGGCGATGATCTTCTCGACGAACTCGGGAGTGATCGGCTCGACGTAGGTGGCGTCGGCGAACTCGGGGTCCGTCATGATCGTGGCAGGGTTGCTGTTGACCAGGATCACCCTGAAGCCCTCCGCGCGCAGCACGCGGCAGGCCTGGGTGCCCGAATAGTCGAACTCGCACGCCTGGCCGATGACGATCGGTCCCGAGCCGATGACCAGGATCGACCTGATGTCCTCACGCTTGGGCACGGCTCATGACCTCACAGAATTCGTCGAACAGGTAGGCAGCGTCGTGGGGGCCCGCGGCGGCCTCCGGGTGGTACTGCACGCTGAAGGCGCGCCCGTCGAGCAGGCGCAGGCCCTCCACGCAGCGGTCGTTGAGGTTGACGTGGCTGACCTCGGCGCGGCCGTACGGCGTGTCGAAGGGCCCGTCCAGCGGGGCCTGTACGGCGAAGCCGTGGTTGTGCGCCGAGATCTCCACCTTGCCCGTGCGCACGTCCTGAACCGGCTGGTTCACGCCGCGGTGGCCGTAGCGGAGCTTGTAGGTCGACAGGCCCAGCGCCCTGCCGAACAGCTGGTTGCCGAAGCAGATGCCGAAGAACGGGATCCCCGACTCCAGCACCCGCCTGAGCGTCGTCACGTCGGCCGTGGCGGGGTCGCCCGGGCCGTTGGAGAAGAAGACGCCGTCGGGGCCGACCGCCTGGATGTCCTCGAAGGTGGCGGTGGCGGGCAGGACGTGCACCTCGCAGCCGCGCTCGGCCATGCGGTGCGGGGTCATGCCCTTGATGCCGAGGTCGACGGCCGCGACGGTGAAGCGCTTCGCACCGACGGCCCCGACGACGTACGGCTCGGCCGTGGCCACCTCGGCGGCCAGGTCGGCGCCCTCCATGGGCGGCTGCAGCCGTACGCGCTCGACGAGTGTCTCGACCGGCTCGGAGGGAGCGGTGAAGATGCCCGCGCGCATGGCGCCGCGCTCGCGCAGGTGGCGGGTCAGCGCCCGGGTGCCGGAGATCGCGATGCCGACGACGCCCTGCTCCTTGAGGTAGTCGTCGAGGGAGCGGTTGGCCCGCCAGTTGGAGACCACGCGGGAGGGCTCGCGGACGACGTAGCCCGCGACCCAGACGCGCGAGGACTCGGGGTCCTCGTCGTTGACGCCCGTGTTGCCGATGTGCGGGGCGGTCATCGCGACGATCTGGCGGTGGTAGGACGGGTCGGTGAGGGTCTCCTGGTAGCCGGTCATGCCGGTGTTGAAGACCATCTCGCCGAACGTCTCGCCCTCGGCGCCGTACGGAATTCCGTGGAAGACACGGCCGTCTTCCAAGACAAGGACGGCGTTACTCAAGCGAGCTTCCCTTCGAGAACGGTTGGCCTGCCACGCAGGAACGTCGCCAGCACCCTGCCAGGGAGGGTCATGCCCTCGTAGGGGGTGTTGCGGCTCTTGGAGGCGAAGGAGGAGGGGTCCACCTCGGCGCGCGCGGTGGGGTCGTAGAGCACGATGTTGGCGGGGGCGCCGACCTCCAGCGCCTGGCCGTGGCCGGGCAGGCGGCCGATGCGCGCGGGGGTGCGGGACATGCGCTCGGCCACGCCCGCCCAGTCGAGCAGGCCCGTGTCGACCATGGTCTCTTGGACGACGCTGAGCGCGGTCTCCAGGCCGACCATGCCCATGGCCGCCGCGGCCCACTCGGTCTCCTTGTCCTCGACCGGGTGCGGCGCGTGGTCGGTGGCCACGACATCGATCGTGCCGTCGGCCAGGGCCTCGCGCAGGGCGTGGACGTCGTCCCTGGTGCGCAGCGGCGGGTTGACCTTGTAGATGGGGTTGTAGGAGCCGTTGGGCGACTCCTCGACGAGCTCGTCGGTGAGCAGCAGGTGGTGGGGCGTCACCTCGGCGGTGACGTTCCAGCCCTTGGACTTGGCCCAGCGGATGATCTCCACCGAGCCCGCCGTGGAGACGTGGCAGACGTGCAGGCGCGAGCCGACGTGCGCGGCCAGCAGGCAGTCGCGGGCGATGATCGCCTCCTCGGCCACGGCGGGCCAGCCCGCCAGGCCGAGCCTGCCGGAGATGACGCCCTCGTTCATCTGGGCGTCCTTGGTGAGCTTGGGCTCCTGGGCGTGCTGGGCGACGACGCCGTCGAAGGCCTTGACGTACTCCAGGGCCCTGCGCATCAGCACGGCGTCGTCGACGCACTTGCCGTCGTCGGAGAAGACGCGCACGCGGGCGGCGGAGTCGGCCATCGCCCCGAGCTCGGCCAGCTGCCTGCCCTCCAGACCCACGGTCACGGCGCCGACGGGCTGCACGTCGCAGTGGCCGAACTCCTGACCGAGCCGCCAGACCTGCTCGACGACGCCCGCGGTGTCGGCGACGGGCATGGTGTTGGCCATGGCGTGGACGGCGGTGTAGCCGCCGCGGGCGGCCGACTGGGTGCCCGTCTGCACGGTCTCGGCGTCCTCGCGGCCCGGCTCGCGCAGGTGGGTGTGCAGGTCGACCAGGCCGGGCAGCGCGATCGCCCCCCGCCCGTCGACGACCTCGGGGGCCGCGCCGTCCGTGGAGCCGGCGGGCGCGATCTCCGCGATGAGGCCGTTGACCACCGTGATGTCGACGGGGTCGCCGCCGAGGATGCGAACGTTCTTGATCAGCATCAGATCTCTCCCCCGAGCAGCAGGTACAGAACGGCCATGCGGATGGTCACCCCGTTGGCGACCTGCTCGACGATCGTCGAGCGCGGCGAGTCGGCCACCTCGGCCGCGATCTCCATGCCCCTGTTCATCGGCCCTGGGTGCATGACGATCGCCTCGTCGGACATCTTCGCGAACCTGTCGCGGTCGAGACCGTAGCGGCGGGAGTACTCGCGCTCGCTGGGGAAGTAGGCGGCGTTCATCCGCTCCTTCTGCACGCGGAGCATCATGACGACGTCGGACTTGGGCAGCACGGCGTCGAGGTCGTAGGACACCTCGCACGGCCAGGTGCCGACGGAGACCGGCACCAGCGTCGGCGGCGCGACCAGCGTCACGTCGGCGCCGAGCGTGGCCAGCAGGAGCACGTTGGAGCGGGCGACGCGGCTGTGCAGGACGTCGCCGACGATGGTGACCTTGCGCCCTTCGAGGGAGCCGAGGCGGCGCCGCATCGAGAAGGCGTCGAGCAGCGCCTGCGTGGGGTGCTCGTGGGTGCCGTCGCCCGCGTTGACGACGCTGCCGCGCACCCAGTTGGCCAGGCGGTGCGGAGCGCCGGAGGCGCCGTGGCGGATGACGACGGCGTCGGCGCCCATCGCCTCCAGGGTCAGCGCGGTGTCCTTGAGCGACTCGCCCTTGGAGACGCTGGAGCCCTTGGCGGAGAAGTTGATGACGTCGGCCGACAGGCGCTTGGCCGCGGCCTCGAAGGAGATGCGGGTGCGGGTGGAGTCCTCGAAGAAGAGGTTGACCACCGTACGGCCGCGCAGCGTCGGGAGCTTCTTGATGGAGCGTTCCGAGACGCGGGCCAGTTCCTCGGCGGTGTCGAGGATCAGCAGCGCGTCGTCCTTGGTCAGGTCGGCCGCCGAGATGAGATGCCTGTTCACTTGATCAACTCCACTGCGTCGCGCCCGTCGGTCTCCTCCAGGTAGACCTTGACCTTCTCGCTCTTGGCGGTCGGGAGGTTCTTGCCCACGTAGTCGGCCCTGATGGGCAGCTCGCGGTGGCCCCTGTCGACGAGGATGGCCAGCTGCACGGCCGTGGGCCTGCCGAGGTCGTTGAGCGCGTCGAGCGCGGCGCGGACCGAGCGTCCCGAGAAGAGCACGTCGTCCACCAGGACGACGACCTTGCCGTCGATGCCGTCGGCGGGCAGGTCGGTACGGCCCAGCGGGCGGGCGGGCCGCAGCCTGAGATCGTCGCGGTACATCGTGATGTCGATCGAGCCGACGGGAACCTTCACGTCTTCGAACTGCTCGATGCGCTCGGCGAGCCGGGCGGCGAGAGTGGCGCCGCGTGTCGGGATGCCGAGGAGGACGACGCCGTCGGCGCCCTTGGTGCGCTCGAGGATCTCGTGCGCGATGCGGGTCAGCGCCCGGTGGATGTCCGGGCCTTCGAGAACGGCCCTGGGTTCGGACATGGGTGTAGCTCACCACCTTTCCCGCCTCACAGGACGGGGCTTAAAAGGGTGTTGGGTCGCAGCCACATTACCAGCAGCTACCAGCCACAACCGGCGGGGGTGGTCCAGGCCGCCGATGACGAGTGACAGCCGGGGCCGGGGCGCCCAAGCCCCGTTGAACGATTTGGAAAATTCAGACAAAAGAGATAAAACCTCCTCCAAGTCTTTCTCGGGGAGGTCACGGCATGGCTCTGTCGGCACGCGAGCGCCAGATCCTCGACGCCATCGCGCGTCAGTTCGCCACGGAGGAGCCCGCGTTGGCGCGCGGCTTCTCCGAGCACGGCCGTGGTCGGGTGACCGCCGAGCGCATCAAGGGGCGGTGGGACGCGTGGCCCGTCGCCCTGATCGCGGTCTGCCTCGCCGTCTTCGCCGTCGTCCTGCTTCTGTCGGGCAACCCGCGCAACTGAGCGCCGCCCTCCCCCGCCATCCTTCCGAGCGTCCCACGCGCCTGAGCTGGGCGTTTTAGCGCGCTCCGCAAAGGGGAGGTCCCCCAAGGTCATATGACATCGGGTGATTTCGGCGTCGGGGGGCGCTATGGGAGAACCGCGGGTACCTGCTGACGGCGGCCTCGACACGGTCGAGTCCACGTCGGCCGGTGCCACCGAGGGCCCTGGGCGCAGCCTCGGCCCCGGCGCGGCCATCGCGCTGGTGATCGGGAACGTGGTCGGCACCGGCATCTTCCTGCTGCCCAGCTCCCTTGCCGCCTTCGGCACCGTCAGCCTGGTGGCGATGGGCGCGGTGACCATCGGCGCCATCGCGATGGCCATGGTCTTCGGCAGGCTCGGCGCGCGCATCCCCGCGGGCGGCGGCCCCTACGCCTATGCGCGCGACGCCTTCGGCGAGTTCGTCGGCTTCTGGAACGCCTGGTCGTTCTGGCTGACGGCGTGGATCGGCAACGCCGCGATCGCCGTCGCGTGGGTCGGCTACGTCCAGTACGCGGCCCGGCAGGTCCTCGGACTCGACTGGGGCGGCACCACCTCGGCGATCGTCATCGCGCTGGTCGGGGTGTGGATCCCCGCGGTGGTCAACCTGATGGGCGCCAGGAACATGGCCGCCTTCCAGCTCGTCACCACGATCCTGAAGTTCGCGCCGCTGCTGTTCGTCGCGGTCGTCGGCCTGTTCTTCGTCCAGGGCGCCGACTTCGGCCCCTTCAACGCCACCGGCGGCAACGCCATCGGCGCCATCTCGCTGGCGGGCGCGGTGGCCTTGTTCATCTACTCGGGCGTGGAGAGCGTCTCCATCGCCGCCGAGAAGGTCAAGGACCCGGCCCGCAACATCGGCCGCGCCAGCGTCATCGGCGTGCTCGCCTGCGCCGTGCTGTACATGCTGAGCACCGTGGCGGTCATGGGCACCGTGCCGCACGACAGGCTGGTGGAGTCGTCGGCCCCGTTCGCCGACGCGATCAACAACATGTTCGGCGGCTCCGCGGGCGGGACCCTCATGGCCGCCTGCGCCATCGTCTCCGGCATCGGCGCGCTCAACGGCTGGACCATGCTGGTCGCCGAGATGCCCAAGGCCGCCGCCCAGGACGGCATGTTCCCCGCCTTCTTCGCCAAGGAGTCGCGGCGCGGCGCGCCCGTGCCCGGCATCCTGGTCGGCAGCGTCCTGACCTCGCTCATGCTGCTGGTCGCCTACGCCTCGGAGAACGCCTTCGACACGATCGTGCTGCTGGCCTCCTTCACCACCGTCGTCCCCTACTTCTTCTCCGCGTGCGCCCAGCTGTTCTGGCTGGTGACGGGCGAACGAGAGGTCGACAAGGCACGGCTGGGCCGCGACGCCGTCATCACCGTCATCGCGCTGGTGTTCGCGTTCTGGATGGCCTACGGCTCAGGCGCCGAGGCCGTCCTCGGCGGCACGCTGATGCTCCTGGTGGGTGTGCCCGTCTACATCTGGGTGAAGGCCAAGCGCGGCGAGTACGGCCCCCGGGTCTAGGAAAGGAACACAGGTTATGACCTTTCATGTCGATTCCGAGGTTGGCAGGCTCTCCCAGGTGCTGCTGCACAAGCCCGACCTGGCGCTCAAGCGGCTCACCCCGACGAACAAGGACGACTTCCTCTTCGACGACGTGCTGTGGGTGCAGCGCGCCGTGGACGAGCACGAGGAGTGGCAGCGGACGCTGCGCGACCGGGGCATCAAGGTCCACCTGCTGGCCGACCTCCTGCGCGAGACCCTCGAGATCCCCGAGGCGCGCAAGCACATCCTCGACCACGTCGTCGACGAGCGCTGGCACGGCCCCCTCGCCACCGATTCCGTCCGCAACACGCTCGACTCGATGGCGTCAGGGGACCTGCAGCAGTTCCTGACCGGCGGCATCACCAAGGCCGAGATCATTGAGCGCGGCGCCGATCCGAAGAGCGTCGCCTTCCACGTGCTCGGCGACATGGACTTCGTCCTGCCTCCGCTGCCCAACCACCTGTTCACCCGCGACACCTCCTGCTGGATCTACAACGGGGTGTCGATCAACGCGATGAAGAAGAAGGCCAGGCAGGCCGAGACGATCAACTTCGAGGCGGTCTACACGTACCACCCGATCTTCGCCGCCGAGGCGGGAAAGTTCGAGGTGTGGATGCCGGGCCACAAGGTCGCTCCCGCCACCATCGAGGGCGGCGACGTCCTGGTCCTCGGGCGGGGCGCGGTGCTCGTCGGAATGAGCGAGCGCACCCAGCCCCAGGCCGTCGAGATGCTCGCCCGCAACCTGTTCCACAAGGGCGCCGCGAAGAAGATCGTCGCGCTGAACATGCCGAAGGCACGCGCGTTCATGCACCTCGACACGGTCATGACCAACGTGGACGTGGGCGTGTTCACCAAGTACGCGGGCCTGGGCATGCTGCCCTCCTACACGATCGAGCCCGGCGACAACGAGAAGGAGCTCAAGGTCACCGACCACCCGGCCGAGGACATGCACAAGGCGATCGCCAGGGCGATCGACCTCGACGACATCAAGGTCCTCACCGCGACCCAGGACGTCTACGCCGCCGAGCGCGAGCAATGGGACGACGGGTGCAACGTGCTGGCCATCGAGCCCGGCGTGGTCGTCGCCTACGAGCGCAACACCACCACCAACAACTTCCTGCGCGACAACGGCATCGAGGTCATCACCATCCGCGGCAGCGAGCTGGGCCGCGGCAGGGGCGGACCGCGCTGCATGAGCTGCCCGCTGGAGAGGGAGGGCATCTGACCATGGGCTTCAATCTCCGCAACCGCAGCTTCCTCAAGGAGCTCGACTTCACTCCCGCGGAGTTCGGCTTCCTGCTCACGCTCTCCGCCGAGCTCAAGCGGGCCAAGTACGCGGGCACCGAGCAGCAGCGGCTCAAGGGCAGGAACATCGCGCTGATCTTCGAGAAGACCTCGACCCGCACCCGCTGCGCCTTCGAGGTGGCCGCCCACGACCAGGGCGCCCACGTCACCTACCTCGACCCCGCGGGCTCGCAGATGGGTCACAAGGAGTCGGTCAAGGACACCGCCCGCGTGCTGGGCAGGATGTTCGACGGCATCGAGTACAGGGGCTCCAAGCAGGAGTACGTCGAGGAGCTGGCCGCCTACTCGGGCGTGCCCGTCTGGAACGGCCTGACCGACGAGTGGCACCCCACCCAGATGCTCGCCGACATGCTCACCATGCGGGAGCACAGCGACAAGCCGCTGCACGACATCTCCTTCGCCTACCTCGGCGACGCCCGCAACAACATGGGCAACTCACTGCTGGTCACGGGCGCGATGTTCGGCATGGACGTACGACTCGTGGCGCCCAGGTCGCTGCAGCCCGACCCCAAGATGGTCGTCAAGCCCGCCAAGGACCTGGCCAAGCAGACGGGCGCGACGGTGACGATCACCGATGACGTGGCCAAGGGCGTCAAGGGCGTCGACTACCTCTACACCGACGTGTGGGTGTCGATGGGCGAGCCGAAGGAGGTGTGGGACGAGCGGATCAAGCTGCTCAGGCCGTACCAGATCAACGACAAGGTCGTGAAGGCGACGGGGAACGACGGCGTCAAGGTGATGCACTGCCTGCCCGCCTACCACAACAGGGAGACCAAGGTCGGCGAGGAGATCTACGAGAAGACCGGGCTCGACGCGCTGGAGATCACCGAGAGCGTCTTCGAGTCGCCCCGCTCGATCGTCTTCGACGAGGCCGAGAACCGCCTGCACACCATCAAGGCCGTCATGGTCGCAACCCTGGGGAGCTGACATGCCTTCCATCGGTGCCCTGCGGGCAAA